>JABHFC010000016.1 GCA_018676275.1 Gammaproteobacteria bacterium
TTTCAACCCTGGCATTCAGTGGAAGTGCGCTTACACCAACAGCGGTTCTTGCCGGAGGACGAATATCATTTGTGAAGACATTTTCCCATGCAGTATTAATGTCGGGAAATTTGTCAAATTGAGTTGTGTAGATCGTTGCGCTAACAAGATGTGCAAGTGTCAGATCAAAGTCAGGCAGGGCCTGCAGCAAGTTATCCAGAATCTTCTTTGTTTCGGCACCGACACCGCCAGACTCCAGATCACCACTGTCTTTATCCAGAGCGATCATACCGGCAGTTTTGTAGAAAGGTCCGGCTTTCACCAGAGGACTATAACGAAAACGTGGTGCCGGTAGATTTTCTGAACTGAGTGCTTCGATCATAATTATTTAACCCAGTTGAAACTCTAGCACTGCAGCACCTGATCCATACAAGGGACCATAGCCATGAACTGTAGCCGATGAAAAATCACCACCCATAGCGCCAAGAATAAAAGCAAAATGTTTAAAGCCCATATCTACCTTTGCTTCAGACGCGTATTTTGGGCATTCATTTAACAGGGTCTTTACATCTCCTTTCTCCATAAGGGAAAGAATTTTTCTGTTCCATTTATCCTCTTCGTCTGACGCTATTTTATCGTCTGCAATATTTATTACCTGACGGTAAATAGAACCCGACATTCCGCCTACGCCAACAATGGCGACCTTTCTGTGTAGTTTTTCTGCTTCTGCAACGGCAATACGACCGAGTTGTTCAGTCATCTGCCAGTCGTGATAGACATTGTTCGCAGTAATCACAAGAGGTAGTTTATTTTCAGGGTTGAGAAAATTTGCGGCAATAATTGTTCCTGTATCAATGGGAAACTTGTCATAGTTAACACCTTTGGATTTTATTCCAGCTTCATTAGTTGCCACGACGGCGGCTTCTGCAAGATCTGTATCAATCTTGATATCAAAAGGCAGATCACCATATTCATGCCAGTTTTCATCCACGTGGATATCTTTAAGATGAGGCTTTGTTTGCCATAGTTGATCAAGAACAGCAATCCACTGAGTGGAATAAACGATAATAGTATCGGGCTGTGATGCCGTTAATGCTTTACCAGCAGTATCAAGAGCATCGGCAATCTTTCCCCATGGAGGGTTGTCTCTTTGTACAAAGGGCAAAGGAGAGCCTGGTATTAGAAATGCGGATACAACAGTCATGATTATCTCCTATGCAGCTTGCGCCAGACCGGCTTTGATTAGGTTCCATTCCATTACCGCGTTACCAGTACCAATTACCGTACCGTAACCATGTAGCTCTCCAGCCAGTTCAGGATATTGCATAGCTGAAAACATCCAGGTGAACGCGCCCGACTTGACCTCAGCGAAAGCCTCATTAATAAATTGTGGGAGAAGTTCAAAAACCTCGCCGGTCTTACCTTGTCTTAGAAGCTCAATCATTCGCATATCCCAAAGATAACCTTCGTAATTTTGCGGATGTTCCTGAGCCATATCTTCGGGCGGTACGGGCTCTTCGCTGAAGTGATAGTGACAAAGTGTATTGGATGCTAACAACACGGCGCGACGACCGCTGTCTTCAATGGCTTTGCGTGTTGCCTTCCCGAGTATGTCCATTTCCTCCAGACCTTCTTCTGTTGTCAGGTAATAGGGCGAATTATTCGCCGAAATACCAACAACAGGAATATCCCATTGCGGTCGAATCATATGCAGGGTTGTAATCGTGCCGTAATCAACCCGGAAGTTTGGATTGAGCATCATTTTTGTGGTCAAGCCCATCTCGGCACCGATGGCACAACAGGCTTCGGCCAGCTCCACATCTACTTTCAGTTCGAAGTTATAGCGGAACAGGTTCGGAAAAATGGGATCAACAGATTTACCACTCAAGTGCTCTACACCGAGAAAATGGTGACCTTGTTGTGTGATCCAATGTGGTGAATGCACAAGAAGTACATCGGGTTTAAGTTCCTCCAGACTTGCTCGAGCTCGTTCGTAGGCCCAGCGCAGTTGTTCCCAACCGCCTTGTGACTTTGCTTCATTCTGTTCCGGGTTCTCGCCGTAAACCAGATGCGGTGGATGCGGCGCCAGAAAACCGGCAATTATTTCACCTTTGCTCATGTCCTTTACCCCCATTATCTATATGCAAATTACATGTCAGTCGATATTGTAAATTAATCTATTGTTCAAACCCATAGTTCATCGTATTGCAAAAGGACGACCAGGTGAGCCGGTGGCCCCTTTGATCGGCATGGCGCCGAAGACAAAAGCGAACTCGTAAACTTTAGCCGCGATCAACGTGGAGAAATCGAGGTTCTCCATAATATAGATGCCGTTTTCAACCAGAAATTTCTGATGGTTCGGGGCAAAGTTATCCAGATCAGGACCGGGAATAGCTTCAACCGCCCAATTGTCTGTGCCAACCAGTACGACTTTCTTTTCTACCACCCAGTCACCTGCCTTATCAGACATTCCGGGAGTACCACTATTAAACTTCGCGTTGTCTACGCCCCATAGTGAGCCCCAGCCGGTGTGATAAAACAAAGCATCCCCCACCTGAATATCATCTTCTGACATCCCTTGTGTTTTTAAGGCACCTTTGATGTCATCCAGTGAAAATTCTTCCGAACGCTCCATCATACGACCTTTGTAAGCGGCGATATCTATGAGGATGCCACGGGTAAAAATGGGAATAACTTTTTCTACACCGAGCTTGGTAAAGCCACGTCCCGTGCCGATGTCCGCATGGGAATGACCGTTGTAGTAACGAATTCCATTTAAATCACCAGCCTCACCCAAAACTGTGCCCATATGACAGAGAGCATCGAACTGCGTGCCATCCTGACCCAGATGACCGGAGATAAACTCTTCGTTCCAGGCCAGCTTGTTTTTTCCCAGAGGACCCCAGCTTGGTGCGCCGGGAATAGTAACAGTAAACTTGCGTGCCTGTGGAGTAAGACTGAAAAGCGGCATGTCTTCCGCATACACGCGCGTCATATCGTAAATGACACCCTGTTTGATCAGTGCCGCAGCCTGTAAAACTTTACCGGTATCGAGTCTGTTCAATGCGCCGAGCTGGTCGTCAGCACCCCATTCTGAAGGCCACCACTTGTCTGGGGTATAGCCAGAAGTTCCGGTCTCGGCCTTAGCCATACCTGAAATCAGCAGGATGAAAAAGGAAATGAAAGCCAGCAGTCTATTTTTACTCATTGGTATCTCCACAAATTGCACCCGAAGAAGTTTAACAGGGAAACTTGTCCTTTCGCGAACAAAACTACTTGTCATCAAAGCAGGGTGTCAGGTACTTTCATATATAGGCAAATTAAAAGCATAACTAACGAGAACACTAAGTTGATGAATATATCAAGAACAGACGTAAAATCGCAGGATAAAAATGACCCTCTGGCGAGTATGGCAAAGGCATTTCACTTACCGGAGAATATGATTTATCTGGACGGGAATTCGCTTGGCGCAATGCCGGTCGCAGTTGTAGAACGAATACAGCAGCTTGTGACTAAAGAATGGGCCGAGGACTTGATTCATAGCTGGAACGATAACAACTGGTTCCGGCTTGCTGAATCAATCGGTGACAAGATCGCTAAGCTTATTGGTGCTGAGTCCGGAGAAGTGATTGTTAGCGATTGCGTTTCGGTAAATTTGTTCAAACTCGTTGTAGCCGCACTGAAAAAACAGAAGGGCAGAAAGAAAATAGTCACAGAGCTTGGCAATTTTCCAACCAATGCCTATGTGCTACAGGGTATTGCAAAGATGTTTGATGGACAGGTGGAAATCGTTGCGGTTGAACGCTCTCGGCTTGAGCAGGCAATTGATGATGATACGGCTGTTGTTGTGTTGGTGCATGCACATTATAAATCCAGTGAAATGTTCGATATGGAGGCGATAACAAACCTTGCGCATGATAAAGGCGCACTGATTTTGTGGGATTTATGTCATAGCGCTGGTGCGATGCCAATTGAGCTCTCGGCACTAAATGTGGATATGGCAGTAGGCTGCGGTTACAAGTATCTGAATGGTGGTCCCGGCGCTCCGGCATTCTTATATATCGCAAAAAAACTGCAGTCTTCTTTGGAGCAACCTATTAGTGGTTGGTGGGGGCATGACAACCCATTTACTTTCAGTGAAGATTATATTCCAGCGCCTGATATACGACAGGCGCAAAGCGGAACTCAAAGTGTATTGGGTCTTGCCGCACTTGAAGTTGGTATAGATACGGCACTTGTTGCAGATCTAAAGGATGTACGCGATAAATCACAAAAGCTGGGGAAGCTTTTTATTCAATTAGTGCAGCAAAACTGTCCAGATATACAAATCGCCTCACCGGAGGAGGATGACAAACGTGGAAGTCATGTATCAATTCAACATGAGCAGGGCTATGCCGTAACCAGAGCACTGGCAGATCGAGGAGTAGTCGTTGATTTCCGCGCGCCTGATGTTATCCGCTTCGGCTTCGCACCCCTTTATACCAGCTATGAAAACATATGGGATACTGTAGAGCATCTGACGGCGATAATTCAGGATGGGAGTTGGGATAAAGAGGAGTACAAGCAAAAAGCAACAGTGACCTAGCTTTACAGGAAGCCTACTTTTTTATCATAACAATATCTGTATAGGTCAATACCAGTTCATCGTTCTGGTTTGACATAATCACATCGAATTTGCAGATACCTCGATCAGGCTTACTTTTTGACTCGCGTTTCTCGGTGCACTCAACGCGCACAGAAATACTATCTTCACCATGAACAGGGTTACGAAATCTGAGTGAATCGAAACCAATAGAACCTATAACAGCTTCTCGCCATGGCATCTGGTTAATAAAATATTGCTTTATACAAAGTGTATATTGGCCCGAGCCGATAATAGCTGTATGTCCGGCTTGCATGGCTGCAGTCTCATCGAGATGTATCTGTAGCGGATCCCAAAGACGATTGAACTCCAGCATTTCATCAAATGGAATATTATAAGAGTCAGCTGTATAAGTATCACCAACTCTAATGTCGTCAAAATAAAGTGAATTCAACAGCGATCTCGATAAGCTAATTAAATAGTGCCAGTTGTTGATTCAACAACGTGGCCTGAGCCGCAGCCAGGCGTGCGATAGGTACTCTGAAAGGAGAACAGGAAATATAATCAAGTTGCACCGATTGAAAGAAAACAATGGATTCCGGATCACCGCCATGCTCACCGCATATACCGCACTTTAACTTAGGTTTGGCTGTGCGGCCTTTGGCCACAGCAATTTCAACTAGTTGACCAACACCGGTTGCATCCATGGTCTGGAAGGGGTTGTACTCAAGAATATTTTTTTCCAGATAGTCTGGCATAAAACTGCCAATATCATCGCGACTGTAGCCAAGTGTCATCTGGGTCAGATCGTTTGTACCAAAGCTGAAAAAATCAGCATGTTGTGCAACGTCATCCGCGGTCAATGCTGCACGCGGGATTTCGATCATCGTGCCGATAGGGATATCGAGTTTGCCTTTGTACTTTTTCTTCTTAATTACCTTCTCAATAGTTTCTTCCGTCAACTCCCGTAACATCGCCAGCTCAGTGTCGATACCAACAAGTGGGATCATTATCTCCGGCAAAGCATTTATACGTTTGCGTCTACAATTAATGGTTGCTTCAACAATTGCAGTAACCTGCATCTCAAGTATTTCGGGGAAGGTTACTGTCAGACGGCAACCACGATGACCAAGCATCGGGTTGACTTCGTGTAACTGGTTCACACGATGTACTATATGGTCAAACTTTACTTTCATTGCACGTGCCAGTTTTCTCTGGGATTTCTCTTCCGTGGGCAGAAATTCATGTAGTGGTGGATCCAGTAATCGGATAGTTACCGGTAAGCCATTCATGGCACTGAAAATACCCTCAAAATCCCGTCGCTGAAAAGGCAATAGTTTTTTTAATGCTGCTCTGCGGTCTGAGGTGTTTTCTGAGAGGATCATTTCCCGCATAGCCATTATACGATTATCACCAAAAAACATATGTTCTGTACGACACAGACCAATACCTTCTGCGCCAAATTTTCGAGCAATAGCCGAATCTTTAGGAGTGTCAGAGTTGGTGCGAATTACCATATTGCGAACCCTGTCTGCCCAGGTCATCAGGGTTCTGAATTCCTTCGTGAATGCCGGTGCCCGTTTGGCTACATCACCAAGGATTACATCACCAGTACTCCCATCAATACTAATAATGTCTTTAACACCAATTTTTTTACCATGTATCGTGATAGTTTCACGTTTGCTATCAATCACCAGTTCACCGGCACCGGCAACACAACACTTACCCCAGCCCCGGGCCACTACAGCGGCGTGGCTGGTAGAGCCACCTGTAGAAGTAAGGATTCCTGCAGCCGCATGCATACCATGAATGTCTTCAGGGCTGGTTTCTTTTCTGACAAGAATGACACTTTCACCATTTTCTGTACGTGCCACAGCTTCATCAGCTGTATAAACAGGATAACCGGAAGCTGCGCCTGGAGATGCAGGTAGACCACGTGTCAGCACGTTGCGTTTTGCTTTTGGATCGAATGAAGGTAGCAATAACTGGTTAAGATCATTTGCTGGTACACGTAAAAGAGCAGTCTTTTGACTGATACGCTTTTCTTTAACCATGTCGACGGCTATCTTGACCGCGGCAGCACCAGTTCGTTTACCAGTACGGGTCTGTAACATGTAGAGTTTACCTCGCTCGATGGTAAACTCTATGTCCTGCATTTCCTTGTAGTGTGCTTCCAGCGTCTTTTTTACTTTTAATAACTGTTGATAAATTTGAGGCTTCCATTTTTTCATTTTGGAGACGGGTTCTGGTGTGCGAATGCCAGCAACAACATCTTCACCCTGGGCATTAATCAGAAACTCACCATAGAACTCGTTTTTGCCGGTGCTGGGATCACGTGTGAAAGCAACGCCGGTTCCTGAATCCTCGCCCATGTTACCAAAAACCATCGATTGAACATTTACGCCTGTGCCCATTAAACCACGTATATTATTAAGACGCCGATAGGTGACTGCACGGGGAATATTCCAGCTTTTAAATACAGCCTCCACAGCTTTTTCGAGTTGTTTGTAAGGGTCTTGCGGAAAGTTTTCACCGGTATGCTTTTTGTAAACACTTTTATAGGCTTCTATCAGTTCAGATAAACCGTCTTCATCAAGATCCGTATCATCCGTAACCTTATGATGTTTTTTTACCTTGTCAAAAGCGCTTTCGAACTGATGGTGGTCTACTCCCATTACTACATCACCAAACATATTGATCAAACGTCGGTAAGCGTCGAGTGAAAAACGTTTGTTTCCGGTTTGTTCAGCGAGACCAACAACGGACTTATCTGTGAGTCCGAGATTTAATACAGTATCCATCATGCCCGGCATGCTGGCCGCGGCACCACTGCGAACCGATACCAGTAAGGGACTTTTTGTGTCGCCGAATATCTTTTTTGTTTCTTTCTCTAAACGCCGCATATTGGCCTTGATATCAGTAATAAGGTCTTGCGGCAATTTAGAACCTGCCTTGATATAGTCTGCACAGGTCGTCGTTGTAATAGTAAACCCGGCCGGAACCGGCAGGCCAATGCTGGTCATCTCAGCAAGGTTTGCGCCTTTTCCGCCAAGTAGATCGCGCATACCGCGATGACCTTCGGTCAGCTTGCTACCAAAGTAGTAAATACGTTTACTTGTGGAAACGTGACTCTTGTTGCTCACAGGTTCTTCTTCCCCTATTGCAAAATAAACCAGAGGTTAGCCCGGATAAATCCGAATTGTCTCCAGTAAGAAATGCTTACAGTATAACTGTATTTTATGTCCAGCCAATTTAACCCATAGGTTTGTGAACTCGTTAACGGGTACGAGCCCAGTATTGCGTATTGGTTATTTAACTTTCAGGTATTACTTTATCGCTTATCAATTGCAACAAATTTCTGATCATCCGGCCCAATGTAGTTAGCACTTGGACGAATAATCTTTCCGTCTACACGCTGCTCCATTACGTGGGCAGACCAGCCGGTCACGCGAGATATTACAAATAACGGAGTAAACATAGCGGTTGGTACACCCATGACGTTATAGGCAACAGCGGAGAACCAGTCCAGGTTCGGGAACATCTTTTTCTCTTCCCACATTATCTTTTCCAGTCGTTCGGCAATATCAAATAGTTTTGTATCGCCCTGAGCTTTGGATAATTGTGCGGAGACTTTCTTGATAACTTCGTTGCGAGGGTCAGAGATCGTATAAACCGGATGACCAAAACCAATAACAATTTCCTTTTTTGCAATACGTTCCTTAATATCCGCTTCTGCTTCATCCGGGTTGTCGTAACGACTCTGAATTTCCAGTGCAACTTCATTGGCGCCACCATGTTTCGGGCCGCGTAATGCACCGATGCCGCCCGCTATAGCGGAATACATATCAGAACCGGTGCCAGTGATAACACGCGAAGCGAATGTTGAAGCATTAAACTCATGTTCTGCATAAAGGTTCAACGAGGTATGCATGGCTCTCACCCATTCATCACTGGCTTCTTTTCCATGTAGCATATGAAGAAAATGGCCACCGATAGAATCATCATCTGTATTGACGTCGATACGAATACCATTATGGGTAAACTGGTACCAATACAATAACATCGATCCAAATGATGCTAGCAGGCGATCAGCTACGTCTCTGGCTTCTGCAGCTGTTTGCTTGTTTGATTCTGGTAGTATCGTTCCGAGCATGGAACAGCCGGTACGTAAGACGTCCATCGGGTGTGCCGCCGCCGGGATTAGTTCTAGTGTGTTTTGCAGTAGTTCCGGCAGACCACGTAGAGCCTTTAGTTTAGTTTTGTAGTTAACAAGTTCGGCCTTGTTCGGTAGTTTTCCGTGGATTAGAAGATGTGCAATTTCTTCAAACTCACAAGTTTCAGCCATATCCAGAATGTCATATCCACGATAGGCCAGATCATTGCCGCTACGACCGACCGTACACAGTGCAGTATTACCAGCGGGAACACCCGAAAGGGCCACCGATTTTTTTGGTTTAAATTTCTTTTCGCTCATCAGGACTCTCCCTTTGAAAATAATTCGTCTAATTTTTGTTCATATTCGTGGTAACCAAGAATGTCGTACATTTCTTCTCGGGTTTGCATTATCTCGATAACATTACGTTGATGACCCTCTTCAATAAGTGCTTCATAGAAACTCATGGCACCCTTGTTCATGGCGCGGTATGCACCACAACAATAAAGCACGATATCGACGCCAACTTCACCAAGTTCCTGCGTGGAAAATAAAGGTGTTTTGCCAAATTCAGTGATGTTGGCAAGAAAAGGAACATCTACAGCTGCACGAAAAGTTTTATATTCTTCCAGAGTTGAAATAGCTTCAGGAAAAATCATGTCAGCTCCGGCCTCAATACAGGCGAGGGAACGATCTATGGCTGATTGCATACCCTCTACCGCAAGGGCATCAGTTCTGGCCATAATCACAAAATTTTCATCAGTTCGTGCGTCTACCGCAGCCTTGATACGATCGACCATTTCATCTTGTGAGACGATGGCTTTGTTGGGGCGGTGTCCACAACGTTTGGTTGCGACCTGATCTTCCATATGCATAGCTGCTGCGCCAGCTTTTATCAGGCTACGTGTGCTACGTGCAATATTGAAAGCACCGCCAAAGCCGGTATCGACATCGACCAGTAAGGGCAGGGGGCAGGCGTCCGTGATACGGCGAATATCAATCAGTAGATCTTCCAGTGCGCTGATACCAAGGTCGGGAATACCGAGAGAATTGGCGGCGAGACCACCACCGGAAAGGTAGATGGCTTTGTGACCTGCACGTTCTGCCATTCTTGCAGCCAAAGCGGTAATAGTGCCGACTACCTGCAGAGGTTGATTATTTTTTACAGCTTGTCGGAAAGACAGGCCTGGTGATGATGTCATATAGCTATTCCTCTTCTCTCTGGAATTCTTGTTCGATGTGTTTTTGTGCTGTGTTTATATGGCGACGCATAAGGATCTCAGCAAGTTCTCCATCTCTTTCCTCTATGGCCGTGCAAATATGCCGATGTTCTGTCAGAGCTTTGTTAGGACGTGACAAAATTTGACTGGAGCGAAAGCGATACATGCGGATCAGGTGATAAAGTTCACTGCAAAGTAATTCGATCAAGCGTTGGTTTTTACTGCCCTGGATAATGCGGTAGTGAAAATCAAAATCACCTTCGTGCTGAAAATAATCGCGACCTTCACTTTGCTCGATGTTACGTTCATGTGCGTCGAGCAGTTCCTTCAATTCAGCAATTTCTTCATCTGTCATATTGCTGCAAGCGAGGCGTGCCGCCATGCCTTCAAGTGCTTCCCTGACCTGATAGATCTCTACCAGTTGCTCTGAATGCAGACTTACAACCCGGGCTCCGACATGAGGGATACGAGCCACCAGATGCAAACCTTCCAGTCGACGAATGGCCTCTCGTAAAGGCCCTCGACTAACCTTGAAGGTTCGGGCCAGGTCAGGTTCGCTGATCTTGCTGCCGGAAGGGATATCGCCTTTCACTATCGATGTAATTAACTCATCGCTGAGCCTGTCCGCGATGGTTTGTGTGTCTTTTGAGTGAATCTGCTCCATTGGCGATATTGTCAACAAAAAAGCGAAAAGGGCTGATGATTATAGATTATTGAGTACGCAAATCAAAATATTGTCGACAATATGAAGGAAAAACACGGATATTGCTATTTGACATCAGGCAAAAAGGCTTCATTTAAAGCGACTTGTGCGACTATTTGTAGTTTTCGCATGAGGATCAAAAAGTGAAGACAGGAGCGATAAGCACTGTTAATGATTGTTAAATTGAAGCCAATATTATTTCTATTACCTGTTGCACGATGAGGCAGAGGTAGTCGAAGCCGGGTTTATGGACTCACATGGAAAAATTATCGTGGCTTGTTCTTATATCAGTACTATAAGTAGGTACACGTCCGTATAATCGAAGCTCAATAATTTAATATATTTAAGAGCGAGATATGAGTACAGATACAGTTGCAGTCTATTGGGATTTCGAGAATCTGCATGCAAGTCTTTATGATGCCAAAAATGGTAGCGGTAGTTATGGTAAGAAGCAGGTAAGAGGTAAACAGCAGGATATCCTGGTGGATGTACAAACCCTCTACGACTTCGCTGCAACATACGGCAATGTGGCCATTAACAAGGCTTACTGTAACTGGCAATGGTATGCGAAATACCGGCATTCACTACTGAAGAGTGCTATTGAACTGGTACAGATATTTCCACCGGGAGCCTCGGCAAAGAATGGTGCTGATATAAAGTTGTCGCTTGATGCTATGGAAGATATTTTACGTTTCCCACATATCTCATCGATAATTATTATTGGCGGTGATAGTGATTTCATCCCGTTGGCGCAAAAAATAAAGGCAGCCGGTAAGGAGCTCATCGGTGTTGGTTGCAGAACATCAACCAATCAGCATTGGGCGAATAGTTGTTCGGATTTCAAATATTATGAATCGTTCGCATCAGAAGATCCGCAGGTCGAAGTGGAAGAGACTGAGTCAGAAACCGTGACCATCAAAGATGCACCGGAGCTAATCAAAAAAGCGATCAAACAGATTTCCAAGAGAAACGGTGACGAATGGGTAGTGAAGGCTGCTATCAGACCTGTCGTGAAAAGACTTGATCCCACATTTGATGAGTCCAATTATAGTTGTAATACTTTTACCGATTTACTGAATAAGTATGCAGACAACTTCAATATTAAAAAAGGTGACCACGACCATCTGGTAAGTCTGAAAAAATAAAAACGAAAATTAGCATTGTAAGAAAGTTTCGGGAATGAACAAAAACAATAAAACAGAAATTACTCGCCGTCATTTTCTTCAGCAGTCAGGAGCCAGTCTGGCAAGTGTAGTGACATTATCTGCGTTACCACATTCTTTCGTCTACGGAGCAACTACAAATAATATTGTTTCCTTAACGGCACTTGAACTTTCCAAAGCAATTCACAAGCGTGATGTGTCCTGCGTTGAGGTCATGAGTTCTTACCTGGGTCATATTAGAAAAATTAATCCTTCATTTAATGCAATTGTTTCTTTGGCTGACAATGAAAGCCTGTTACGCGAAGCCAAACAGTGCGACAAAGAATTATTAAAGGGTGTATCTCGAGGATGGATGCATGGTTTTCCACATGCGGTAAAAGATCTTGCTGATGCCAAGGGTTTTCTGACTTCGCTTGGTTCACCGATATTCAAAGACAACATGGCGATGACTGACACCATACATGTTGAGCGAATCAAAAATGCCGGTGCAATTATTATTGGTAAAACTAACGTGCCTGAATTCGGGTTGGGTTCGCATACTTATAATCCTGTGTTTGGTCCGACGCTGAACCCCTATGATGGTAAGAGTTCCGCCGGTGGCAGTAGTGGTGGCGCAGCAGCAGCATTGGCTTTACAAATGACTCCGGTTGCCGATGGTAGCGATTTAATGGGTTCTCTGCGTAATCCGGCAGCGTTTAATAATGTTATCGGTTTTCGTCCGACACCCGGTCTGGTTCCATTAAGTGATTCATTTAAAGAGGAGTTGCCCTGCAATGGACCAATGGGCAGGAATGTTCAGGACACCACGATGTTGTTATCGACGATTGCTGGTCATCATCCGGCCTCACCGAGTTCATTGAACAGTGATCCGACTGAATTTACCCTGCCTCTGGATAAAGATTTTAAAGGTACAAAGATAGGTTGGCTTGGCGATTTTAACGGTTATCTGCCGATGGAAAACGGCGTGCTTCAACTTTGTGAAAAAGCCTTGCAGGGATTTCGGGATGTAGGTGCTGTGGTTGACCCTGTTACTCTGGATTACTCGATGGCAGAACTTTGGCAGACCTGGTTGACATTTCGTCACTGGTTAGTTCGCGCTAGAGCTTTACCTTTATATGACAACCCTGCAACCCGTGCTTTACTCAAGCCCGAAGCCATCTGGGAAATAGAGGGAGGTGTAAACTTAACGGCCGATGCGGTATCGCAGGCTTCTGCCGCTAGAGCTCGTTGGTATGCAGCCTTGCTAAAAGCCTTTAACACACATGACTATTTGGTATTACCTACTGCACAGGTTTTTCCATTTGATGCCTCTATTCATTGGCCCAAACAAATAGCTGGTCGAGAAATGGATACTTATCATCGCTGGATGGAAGTCGTTATACCCGGCACCTTGTCCGGTTGTCCGGTTGTAAACGTACCCGCAGGGTTTGGTGATAATGGATTGCCAATGGGCTTGCAGATCATTGGCAAACGCTACGCAGACTTTCCTGTCTTACAAATGGCTTATGCTTATGAGCAGGCAACCCGCTGGAATCTTGATAAGCACCCATCTGTTCTTTCATCTTAGTCATCAGTAAATTGGGAGAAAACTAAGTGGTTGTTTACGGCGTCGCCTTACTTTCGTTTTGCATGTTGCTTGGCATGTACCTTGGCGATCTGATTGGAGTAGTCATAGGAGTCAAGGCAAATGTCGGCGGTGTTGGTATTGCCATGCTGATGTTGATCCTGCTGAGTAATCTTTCTTCACATAAGTTTCATTTAAAACCACTAACAGCATCGGGTATCGGCTTCTGGAGTGCAATGTATATTCCTATTGTCGTTGCCATGGCCGCCAAGCAAAATGTTATTGGTGCTATCTCATCAGGCTGGTTAGCCGTGATTGCCGGGGTCAGCGCAGTGGTCATCAGTTTTGCTCTTATTCCATTTCTATCGCGCCTGGGAGGTGAAAGTGATCCCTTGCCGCCAGAGGATAATTGATCATGGCCATTGATGTATTGGTTAATGTGCTGGTCAAGAATGGCATCATAACTGCCTTCCTGTTTGTGGGTCTGGTGGTCTGGTTTTCTTACTGGTTGTCCGCAAAACTCACGCAGGGGCGACTGCATGGATCAGCCGTTGCCATTGCACTTGGTTTGTTGCTCGCCTATGTTGGCGGTTACTTTACAGGTGGCAGCAAAGGTATTGCCGATATTCCAATATTTACCGGCGTGGCAATACTAGGTGGTGCCATGTTCAGGGATTTTGCCATTGTTGCTACCGCTTTTGGAGCGGAGCTGGAAACAATAAAAAAGGCAGGTTTCATCGGTGCAGTGTCGATCATACTAGGTGTCATTATCTCGTTTATTGTTGGCGCGCTGGTAGCGGTTGCTTTTGGTTATAAGGACGCCGTATCAATAAGTACGATTGGTGCTGGTGCCGCAACCTACATTGTTGGACCGGTAACTGGCACAGCACTTGGCGCCGGATCGGATGTAATTGCCCTGAGCGTAGCAGCAGGTCTGGTTAAATCTGTACTGGTAATGATAGGCACGCCGCTTGTCGCGCCGCTAATAGGATTGAATAATCCTCAATCGGCAATGATTTTTGGTGGATTAATGGGTACCACCAGTGGTGTTGCTGGCGGACTCGCCGCAACGGATCCGAGGCTTGTCCCCTATGGTGCAATGACTGCCACATTTTACACAGGCGTTGGTTGTTTATTGGCTCCTTCTGTATTGTTTCTTATCGTCCGAACTATTGTTGCCTGACGGGAACCGTTGTTTTTTGTATTATTTTAATAGTCACATATTTATTAAATTAAGAATTTATGGCGCAAATTAATTCCAACCTCTATGCCAGCTTTCAGCAGGTCTTTCTCCGCTTTGCGGACAAAGTTGCACTTACAACAACAAGCGGTGTTGAACACACTTATAGTAGTCTTGATAATGAATCGGCGCGGCTTGCAAGATACCTGAGCGAACAAGGTATTCAGCCTGGCGATCGAGTATCAGTACAGGTAGAAAAATCTCCTGAAGCACTTTGGCTTTATCTCGCCTGTCTGAGGGGAGGTTTTGTCTTTCATCCACTGAACACTGGCTACAAAGAAAACGAACTCGAGTATTATTTTTCTGATGCCGAGCCCAGTGTAATTATTTGCGATGTATCTGCAGATCAGCTTATGCGGAAGCTGGCGGAGAAAACGAACATAGCAAAGCTTTTCACATTGAATGCGGATGGTAGCGGTAGTTTAATTGAAGACTCGCGCGCGACAGCGGATGATTTTGAGATCGTTTCGCGTGGGCAAGATGATATGGCGACCCTGCTTTACTCATCAGGCACCACTGGTGTACCTAAAGGTATTATGCTCACGCATAATAACCTGTTAGAAAATGCGCAATCACTGGTTGAGTACTGGGGGTTTACTGATGAAGATGTATTGTTTCATGCATTACCAATCTTTCATGTACACGGGCTATTTGTAGCCCTTGGTTGTGTTTTTCTCAGTGGTGCCAGTATGCGTTGGGCTTCCGGTTTTGATGCCAGTCAGGCAATAGAACATCTTCCACAATGCACGGTGATGATGGGCGTGCCTACTTATTACACACGACTTCTTGCATCAGAGGCTTTTACTGACACAGTCACATCAAACATGCGTCTTTTTATTTCCGGCTCTGCACCATTGTTAGAAGAAACCTTTTTTCATTTCGAGCAGCGTACAGGTCACAGAATTCTCGAACGCTATGGCATGACTGAAACAAA
>JABHFC010000135.1 GCA_018676275.1 Gammaproteobacteria bacterium
TACGCTTAACAAAGTGTCCGAGATCGGTTGACCACTACAACAGTGAGTTTTATTACGAGATTACTTTCGCTTTTCGTGAGTCCGTAGGTATGCATTAGCTCAGGCACACTTAGTTTTTTCTGTTTGGATTTTTCCTCGTTCCTTCTTCTATTATTAACAGCCAAATTAATGGTTGTTTTTAAATCAACTTCTCGAAGAGGTTTATTGATAAAGCCAGAATGCTTTGTTACGCGTGCGCGTCTTAAGATGTCTTTGTCGTTATAGGAGGTGATATAAACAACTGGAATATGTAGTTCATTGATGATGGTATTTGCTGTGGTAATACCATCTTTATCACCTTCTATCTTAATGTCCATCAGGACGAGATCAGGCATATTTCTTTTTGTTGATTGAATTGCGCTATCACCGGTACTAACAACATCGACAACCTGATAATCACACTTTTTTACAAGCATTTTGATTATCGATGCTGTGGTTCGATCGTCTTCGACAACTAGTAACTTTCCATTTGACATAGCACTTTCCGTTTGTATCTATTGGCAATACAATCGCGAGTCCAAAAACGAACATACATATGCATTTACAGCATAAAATAACTGATATTTTTCGCTTCCTGGATATTCCGCCCCTCGCCAGAATATTAGCATGAAATTCGTACTTGTCCGTATTTAGAGCTGTTTTAGTTGGTTGGGACATCCAGCTAGACATCGATCGGGTTGAAAAGTTTCCTTATGATTCGGTAATGTGTACAAACATTCGAACAAGAAACATAATGGCTGTAAAAACTAATTCAGAATTGAACCACACTAGCTAGCAATAAATGTGAAGAACCTACCATATATAGATGCCGATGCTGTATCGGACAGTTTGTCTTATCCGGATCTGATTGATTCGCTGAAACAGGCCTTTATCCAGCCTCATATCGTACCGGATCGCCTCCATTACGAGCTTGCTGAGAGTATGGGTGTTGATACCCGTTTATTGGTAATGGTCGCCTGGGGGGCAGAGCATTACCTGGGTGTGAAAATGGTGACTTTGTGTTCGGACAACTCAGCCAAGGGTTTACCAACACTGTCCGGAATTTATTGTTTGTTTGATGGTAAAACCGGAATACCTTTGGCTATGCTGGATGGTGCGGAATTGACTGCTTTTCGTACTGCCGCGGCTTCTGTGCTCGCGACTACTTGTCTGCTTGATTCGGTTCCGGATACTGTTCTCATAATGGGAGCCGGTAAGTTATCTACTTACTACATTAAGGCTTATGCGGAAATTATGAAGCCTGCAAGAGTCTTGTTATGGAATCGTGATATCGGTAAAGCTGAGGCAGTGGTTGAGTTAGTTTCTTTGAGTGAATCCAAATTGGATATCGCGACAGATCTCGAAGAAGCAGTAAACCAGGCAGATATTATTTCTACTATTACTTCGTCTACTCAACCTTTGTTTCCCGGTACATGGTGCAAGCCGGGCTGTCATCTTGATCTGGTTGGAGGTTATCGTCCTGACATGCGTGAGGTGGATGATGAGTTGATACGACGTGCAATGATTTATGTCGATACTTATCAGGGTGCGTTTGATGAAGCAGGAGACATAATTGATCCCTTAAACCGGGGAATTATTTCTAAATCGGATATTCATGCAGATCTTGCTGAGCTTGTTCGGGGTAAAGATATTCAACAAGGGGGTGGAAAAGATCTTACTGTGTTTAAATCGGTTGGTACTGCGATTGAAGATCTGGCTGCTGCGGTACTGGTGTATGAAAAGAATATAAACTAGTAGGCTAGCTCGTAATTATTATAGGTAAAAATTGGAATTTGTGACTGGATTCCCGCCTGCGCGGGAAAGACGACACAGGGCTTTTGCGACATTCTCATGCGCCAGAAGTGTGAAGCCTCGGTAATTGCTCCCGGCATTACTCTACCTCCTCCATACCGTTGTATATCTTTCGTATGGCACATTGTCCATGGAGTCGTACCCTTGGGGTATGATGGGGAGACAATTTTTTATTGATTTCCAATAGCGCCTAATTGCATATCTAGTTTCAAAGGAATTCCATCTTTTGGATTAGGTGAATTCTCTTTTACTGCAAGACTCTTTGCCTGTTCAATATCGCTTTCATATCTCTTTATTTTTCCCAGCGCATTTTTATACTCATCTTTTAATTGCAGGAAAATAGAATCCTGAATCTTTTGTATCTTTGCCACATTGGCACCAGCGAGTAATTGTTCAGCTCTAATTCCTTTGTTTTCTTCTTGCAAAGATTCAACTTGGTTTGCTAACGCAACCTTTTCCTGTTGCAACTTATTAACCTGAAGTACTGCCAGGTCATTTGATTTGTTACTCTCACTTAACTTCATAGCAAGTTCTGCTCTTTGCTGTTCCGTTACAGTTTGTTCGGTATTATATTTTTTCTTTAATTGCTCGTTTATTGTGGCTGCATCAGACAATTTCCCTTCGAGTTGCTGATTTAACAACTTGTTCTCTTTTATCTGAGTGTTTAGTTTAATAATACTTTGTTCTGCAGATGTCAGCGCCTGTGTCTTTGTGTCTAATGACGTTAATAGTTCTTTTTGCTTTTTATTTGCAATGTCAATTTTCTTACTCTGTTGCTGTTGGCTGGATTCCAGGCTAGCAAGTTGAGCAGTCAATTCTGTTTCGAGCTTAATCCGTTCTAACTTACTTTCTTCAAGTTGAGTGTTCAGGCTAGCAATTTGCTGTTCGGCGGTTTTCAAACTCTTTGTTTTCGTCGCCAGAGTATTTGCCTGACTGGACTGTTCGGTTTGTAGAGCAAGTAATTTCGCAGCATGTTCTTGTTTTATTGATTTTAGTTCGACAACTTTTGCTTCTAGTTCAGTATTGGTCTTGTCATCCGCCATGCTCAATTGCTTTTTCTGCCTGTTCAAACTAAGTACCTGTTGTTCTGCTATTTTTAATGCTTTGGTCTTTTCTAATAAAGTAGTCTCCAGTTCTTTTCTTTTTCGTTCTTCGTTGGCCATGATCGATGCATGTTCGCTTTGCATCTGGTCAACGAGGCTATTTATACTTTCCAGTTCAACTGCTGCAGTAACAATACCGGGAATGGCAGGTTCTGCGGGAGTGCTTGTTTCCTGAGAGGCAACTTGTACAGGCTGGCTTTTGTTTTCTTCAGAAACTGATGAGGTGGAGTGTAATTGCCACCAGTATGTACCACTAATGATGATTGCCAGAGTTAATACAGTGATCAGTAGGGGATTACTTATTAGTGAATTATTTTTTGAGTTACGGAAAAAACTGGCTGCCAGCTTCTGGGATGATTCTCTATGCTGACTATCTTTAGTCGTCTGATTTGATTCTTTGGCGATCTCGTCTTTTCGAGCTGATGCGTTTTTCAGTGCATCCAGAAGAAGACTCATATAGACAATTCCAGGTTAAGGATGTACCGCATGGTTGGCCACTAAAATTATTATTAAAAATAAAGACTTATTGTGTTTTCAGGTTTCAGAAAACAAACGTTTGATGATTATGGCAAGAATAAACTGCCTTGGCATTGAAGTCGATGCTTATGGGGTAAAGAGGAGGGGAATTTGTAAACTGTTTAGCTGGCTGCGCGTAACTTGCTTTGTTTTTGCATGATTTCCAGTTTTTGCTCGGCAATATTTTTAGCGATCTCTGCTTGGGCTTTGTCATTCAGCGCCTGTTCCAGCTGTTTAAACAAACTTGCCAGTACGCTGCTGAGCGCCTTCGACAATTCATCCATGTCAGTTTCCTGTGACATTAATGATTGTACGATTTCCTCAGTATAGGCCAGTGCAGAGGCATCCGTTTTGGCGTCATCATTGCCAGAGCCCGAACTCAGAGCGGCTTGGGCATCGCCTTTAATTTCCTTGATCAAGGGTGTTATATCAGCAAGATTACTTTGCGGGACAGGTTTCTCTAGATGCTCAGCGATACCTTCGCTCAGATAGCTGACCACAAAACCGTTGTTTAAAAGCAGGTATGCAGCAATAGCACTTCTTGCGCCATTATCACAATAGACAACGTAATTTTTTTCCGGGCTTAGCTTGTTCATTTGAACCCGGATCATATCCAGTGGCATATTTATACTGTCAGCTGCGCAACAGTGTTTAAATTCTTTGGGAAATCGTACATCAATCCAGATTGCCCCATCACTTTTTAATTGCAAAGCTTGCTCGTAGCTGACTGTGTTAATGACCGGGTCGCGTATCAGGTTTAAAAAGGCTTCCTTGGTAATACGCATCAGGGTGCCTTTCGTTGTAGCAATGACACTTGCATTCCTCGGTGTATCGCCTAACAGGGCTTCTTCTCCAAAACCATCACCTTCCTGTAAGGTTGCAAGTTTGAAAGTCTTATTTTGTTTACTTACATGTCTAAGCACATCAAATTTGCCAGCCTGGATAAAATAATAATAATCGCCGGGCTCGCCCTGTTTGATGACTGACTCACCTTTGTTGAAGTGAACTTCCTCAAACAGTGCAAATATTTTCTGAATATTTTCCGGTGGGATACTTGAAAATATTTTTGATTCAAGTAAATGCGTCATCCAGTTATAACCGGTATCCAGATCATCATTTTCTTCACTGACCGATAAGGGAAGGTTTTTTTCCGAATCAAGTAAAGACTCAAGTTTGGATTTACTGGTTTTTAATACCTGGACAACACCAAGGGCTTTTGCCGAATACTGACGAGGTTGCATTTGACCAAGAGGAAAGAAAGATTGTTTGCTGCCAGCTTCAATGGTGAATGTTGTTTCATCCATTGCCATCATTTCAAGTTTACCGACAAGCAGGAAATGCGCATTATCATCAACGTCACCCTGCTCAAATAAAAAAGAACCTGACTCAATGGTTTCAACTGTTGCTGTTTCAAGCAAAGTCTTCTGAGAGCTTTCTGAAAGTTCTTTTATCGGAACAAGCTTTTCAGTTATGTATTCAAATAATCCTGTAGGAATATCCATCGTTTTTTTTCTAATCTCTATAAAGCATTTAACACATTTAAATATAACCACAGGATTCTGCTTTGTATGTACCCCATAGTGGTTAATAAATCGGTAAATTTTTGAATTAAATAAAATATTTAAATTTGGATTACATTTTTGCAGTGTTTTTTAAACGGATATGTACTGAATTCAACAATATTTGTTGTTAAATAGGTGATTGATGTCGATCTTTAGCAACTAAATCGTAAAAAAATTACAGGTGTTGCCTGGTTAATTAGTCGTATGTTTTTTGAACTGGATCACATAAATAATATGATCCCTGGTGATGTTACTGAATAAGTCTTGCTGCGAAGAAGAAATTGCCTGCTCAGCGATGTAACCAGCCAAGGTAACTAATACGATTGGCTCCGGCAAAGGGCGCGACCGACTGGACCGCATGTCGTTGTGGTATCAGGAAAATATTAAGGCAATTGAAGCTGGGAATGAAGGCCTGTTCAATATTACCAAGTTCATCATAAAAGGCTAGATGTCCGCCCCAGTTAACGTCCCAGGTTTTGGTCATGCTGATAACGTAAGCGGCAACGCGATCGTGTGTTTCATGATGATCTTCATGTTGTGTTAAAAAATGCCCGGGTGAATAACATGATGCATAACTATCAGCTTTTTGAATAGCGCTTTCTCCGGTTAGTGTGCGCATAAAATCAAGGTTTGATTGTTCATTGATCCAGTCATGCACCTGGTGCATGGGATGACCTTCGTCTTCACCGAGTTTTATTGCCTGGGTAATATAATATTGAATAAATAAATACTGGAATTGTTTGGTCGCGCGTTGATAAATATTATTCATCATTTGTTTTCGCTGATCGGCTGGCGCCTGTTGTATATCTGCCATTGGTGATTCATAAAAATTATCACCATCATTGTAGGCCAGGTACCAGCTTTTGTTCTCTAACAACCAACGATGCATCATCTCTGCAGAATCTTCTGTTAGAAAATTCTTAATTTGCAGTCGACCAAAGTGCTGCAATTCTTTCCCCAGCTCGACTGGATCAACAGCAGGGTTTATTTCAATTTTATCTGGCATATTGCTCTCTTAAATAACCGTGGTCTGTCCCGAATGACACTTACTTAAGCCTAAAATACAATTATTGTTCTCTTTTCGTCATCCCCGCGCAGGCGGGGATCCAGTGAATATCGCTTGTTTCGTTTAACTAGATTCCCGCCTGCGCGGGAAAGACGGGCTTAAGTAAGTGCCATTTTGGTCTGTCCCCGATTATAGACTATTGAGGTATTCCTGATGCCCATAATACCGGCTTACTTCTTCTTTGTATGGGTTCGTAATACGATTGCCGGCTTGAGTCTCGCTTGCATTCGCGTAACGACCCATTCCGGACAAAATGCAGTACCAGGAATAGGGAGCATAGGATGAACGATGTACCTGTTCTTTTAATACCGAAATAAAATCTGCAGATTCGCTATCCCATCCTGCAATAACAGCACGCTGGGTGTCGGTAATATTTTCGTTGTCACTACAGTCACGCCAGTACTGTGTGTCTTTACGGCTATTTAATTTGTAATGTAATTGAATGTAATCAACCGTGCAGTCAAAAGCTTCGTTGACGATTTCATTGAAATGGTCACGATAGTCTGCCTGATATCCGCCTCTACTAAAATGTGTGACAAATCGATTGATACTAAATTGCGTGAGCGCGAGTGCCGTTGCCTCCAGCGGTTCAATAAAACCCTGGGAGAGACCAATTGCCAGACAGTTTTTATTCCAGTGTTTGGAGACACGACCGGTTTGTAGTTTTATGTGTAGCGGTTCTATTCCTTTCGCTTCTTCGCCAATCAGATCTCTGAGTTCCTGCTCCGCATCTTCCTGTGTCGTGTAGTCCGCACTGTGAACATAGCCCCAGCTGATTTTACTGCCAATAGGAATGCGCCAGGCCCAGCCACATTTCATTGCACGGGATTCAGTAAAGGGAGGAAAGTCTACATCCGCACTGACAGGCGTTCGGATAACAACAGCGCGGTCATTAAACAGCCTTGGCTTATAGGAAATTACTTCTTTATCTTCTGTCTTGCTAATAAGCAGTCTTCTAAAGCCGGTACAATCTACGAAAAGGTCGGCTGAGATTTCGCCGCTGTCTGCGGTGACAATACGGTCAATACCCCCATTTCCATCTTGGATGACGTCTTTAACATCATCGACTATGTAATTAATTCCCTGTTCAAGGCAGCGTTGTTTCAGATAATCCGCAAGTAAAGATGTATCAAAGTGATAAGCGTAATCTATTGTGCTCGAATCACAGGGAGGAGGGCCAACAGGTGCTTTGTATTGGGCAGCCAGTTCAGAGTTAAAAAAGAAATCGGCAGGATTGCTATTAGCTGACTTTCCTTTGCGGCGCTGATTACAATTTTCAAAGAACTGCTGATCGTATTGGTTATGGCCGGGAGCAGCGAAGGGATGAAAATAGGTTTCGAACTCATCACTGTTTGTCCAACCCGGAAAATTAATACCCAGCTTGATTGTGGCTTTACAGGCTGACATGAACTCTGCTTCCGGGATGTTTAAAAAGTTAAGAAATCTTTTAAACAATGGAGTTGTTCCTTCACCTACACCAATAGTCGGAATATTGCTCGATTCAATCAGTGAAATTTTACTGCCATTTTTGCCCATGCTTTGCAGAAAAATACTGGCAGTCATCCAGCCCGCGCTGCCGCCACCAACAATAAGGATGTTTTCAGGGGGTGTTGGATTAGTGCTCATTTAAAAGGCTATTTTTCTGTTTGTTTTGATACTTATAGGAAGTTTTAACAATACGCGAATTAGATGAAAAGGAAAAGAAGTGCGCTTTGATCAGGGGATGGTGGCTTCCTGTTTTCTCAGGTGTTCAGCCTGGGATCAAATTTACCAATTACTTCAGGGATAGATTTTTATGGCCTGCCATTTTCCTCCGGGGCTGCCGCCGCCTTCAAAAAACCAGAGATAAGGTTTGTTGATATCCTTACCCCTGATGGTAAACCTGAGCAGAGTATTTTTATCTTCAGATAAGATAGCGCTATATACGGCTTTAGATGGTATTGATACAGAGGAAATATTTAAAGTCGTTAACAATAGCTTTCGTGTCGACTCTTCATAAGCTCCTTTCAGTTGTGCACAACCAATGACTTTTTTATCTCTACGCCACCAAAAGTATCCTTTCAACAGGAGCTTTTCGTTCTCAATTGATTCTTCAGAAAATATTAATATGGAATCACTGATATCAATCAGTCTGTGTTTCGCTTCAGCTAATTGCCACATTGTTTTGGCAAACTGTCCAGCGGGAGCAGCGGAAGTGAGGATGTCTTTTGCGGCGGGACACGTTGCTTTTGCCCAGCTATTGGCGCTGACAATACTGAGTATTATTAACAGTGATGTCGTAAAAAAGCGTTTCAATTTAAATTCAGGCTTATGCTTTGAAACCAGGGTTTAGCGATTTTTATATGATTCCTCTTTTTGTTTTAGATAATACTCATATTGCCTGTATGAATTTGGGAAACGCGAGTCGAGAACAGGTGGCTGCTGAAACCTGGTCGAGTTGTTGTGCTTGGTTCTGTTTTTTTGTCTTAGTTGTTTCTCTGCGTGATGTCTTTTTTTGTAATAGTAATGTTTGAGTTGATTCTTCGTATATTGCCGGTCTGTCGAATGCGCGAACACGGGTGTTATTAAGCTGCCTGTCAATATACAAACAAATACAAATGTCAGCGACACTCGAGATAAACGGTTAAGTTGCATTTCTCTCTCTCCTCAATTAATACTTACGAGCGCATTAAACTGAATAAATTCCGTCTACCTATGATTATAGATGGAGTTCTAGCAATAAATGACATTATAAGAAGTAACTTTTTCACTCAGGTTTTGCGGATGCGCTCAGGTTCTTCCTGTTTAATGATGATGGCTGCCAATAACAATACGAATATTAGTAGCATATTCAGCCAGATAGCTGCGTGATAAGAACCAAATATATCCAGTCCGAGGCTGAACATGACCGGACCTATGGCGCTGCCCATGACCGTCAGAGACATATTCATGCCACTAATTTCGCCCAGAAAACGACGACCAAAGAAGCGAATGAAGGCGAGGTTTGATAATACTCCCCACATGCCACTGGTGGTGCCAAAGCCGCAAACGAGTAGCCAGTAACCCCAGTCGTATTGCAAATGTAATATACCCCAGGCACCGAGCATGAAGCCTGTCAGTTTTATTATAAGTAAGCGTTTTAGAGACCAGTAATCAGACAGCCAGCTGCCAAATAAGTTAACACTGACCGAGAAAATAGCTGCCGGGAAAAAATAGGTGAATGCTTGTTCTGCTGGTCTGCCGGCCTCGTTAAAAATAGAGACAACATGAAAGACAAGCGCAGTACCGAATAATGAGTAAAGGCCGAGTACTGCGGCATATAGCCAGAACACCGGGTTACGCTTTGCTTCGGAAGGAGTCAGGTTCGGAATTGACCAATCTTCTTCGTCTGTATATTTTCCGCGATGCCCGTCTGCACGCAAACCACAGGCCTCAGGTGAATTTCTTATCAGGAAGATTGCCAGCAGGCTATAGCCGATACCAACGATCAGTGCCAATACAAGCAAGGTCATTCGCCAGCCGAAAATATGAATTAAGTAGGCCAGGAAAGGCGGTGCGAGAGAAAAACCAAGAGTGACAAAGACGGCACGTGCACCGGAGACCAGACCACGACGTTTCTCAAACCACACCAGCAAAACATTTCTTGCCGCGCTGGTCAGCACACCCTGGCCGCTAAAGCGAACTCCAAAATATCCTGCCAGGATTAGCGGAAAAGTAACCCAGGCAATAGAGACAGGTAATACATTTAGTATGATCGCCGCAAAATAATCTATAACGGCAATAAATGTTAAGCACACGCCCAGGAAAATACTGGAAGCGACAATTGTAGTGCGTGCGCCAACTTGATCATAAAAACGACCGGCTCGAGTCAATAGCGCCGCGCTTCCTAAGGTGCCAATCAGGTAGGCAGTGGATAGTTGGGTTCGGGTTAAGCCAAATACATCGATAAAGTGGTTGGTGAAAACGGCCATACCAACGGTTTGACCGGGTATGGAAACAATGATCCCCAGCGCTGATACAAACCAGATCACCCAGCCATAAAAAAATGGGAATGTATTGACCGGAAAAGGCCAGTTAGCACGCAGGCTGTATTGAGCTTGTTTCATTAAGAGTTAATATGCTTCCGAATGCGCGAGCGATAAAAGGGGCGTTACTAGGGTCTGTTTATCTTTCATCTTCGGCACTGCTGGCGACTCTTTTTGCTTTCAGCAAGGCAGAAGGAGCGCCGTGTAGTCACTCTACATAAGCGACTGATAAGGCAGTTGAAGGCAAAAAGAGTCCCAGCCCTTCGGGTTGAGCCTGAAAATACACCACTCAGCGGGACTCGTCGCTCATTTGGAACAACCAAACTACACTCCTCGCACCTTGATTGGTGCATTTTCAGACTCAACAGTGGTGAAGATGAAAGATAAACAGACCCTAATTAAATATAAGTGCGTCGCTGAATATTATCTGGTTTCAACATTTGTTCATTAAAATTGAGTGGGCGCATTTTGCCAGAAATTCTTTTGTCATGTTGCGCAAATACTGCTGCTAGTCAGCTAACTGCTATAATCAAGCTGCTTACAGGAAATATTCTCATGTTAGACAAAAAAATTTTGGTGATTAGCGAAGATGAATAAGAAAGTTGAGACTACTACTCCGCCAAATACAATGGACCCTATCGGCCCCTACAGTCATATAGCCAGGGTTGGTGAGTTTATTACGATTGGAGGTACAGCCGGGGTCAATCCGGCCACTGGTGAATTAGCGGGTGCTGACATTGCCACGCAAACTATTCAAATACTTGATGCCTTTGAAGTTATGCTGGCGTCGGTGGGTTCTGATTTAGATCATGTCCTGCATATCAATATCTTTCTCGCAAACATGGACGATTTTACTGCAATGAATACGGCTTACGCGAAAAAAATGGGGGAGCGCCGACCAGCGCGAACTGCAATTGCTGTGACGGCTTTGCCGAAACCAGGTGCACTGCTGACGATGAATCTAACTGCAGTCACAAAATGATAAGCCGAGAAGATATGAACAATATCAAAATCGGCTTATGCAATATAATTTAACAAGTGGATAAGAAATCTAAACTTTATCCTTCATATCAGCAGCACGCTTAAGTCCCTCTTCTACACTCATTCCCAATGTTGCAGCCTGGACTTTGCCATGCTGGTAGGAGGATAGAAAAATCACTTCCATTATTTCTTCCTGCGTCGCACCTTCATGGATAGCGCCCTGAATATGAAACACCACTCCGGGGCCACATTGCATCGCTGCCAGCATACCAACCAGAACCAGTTCGCGTGTTTTTGGATCGAGAGTACCGCGCTCTATTGAATCTGCTAAGGGTTGCTGTGTGTAATAGCTAAGCAACTCCGGCATATTATCGGCATAAACCTGGAATACTTTCTTGATGTCGTCGATGTTGCCGTCACCTACCAGTGTCTGCCATGAGTCGAGCATGTCCTGACCGGTTTTCGCATTTCGAAGTGCTTCAGCTTGTTTGATTTCGCGTTCGCTTGTCATGATTGTCTGTTCCTCTTTTGCTATTTTTTTGTCATATATGCCGGGCGTTTCCAAATACCCCGTTCATACATACGTTCGATTGATGCCTTCACTACCTCGTCATTTTCAGCATGTTTCAGCGGTGGGTTTTTTATGCAACGATTTTGTTCGTAAATCGGCTCATCATAAATTAGACGAAATTGCTCTGTGCGTAAATCTTTCAGCCAGTTACCCCAAAGTGAACGGGCGCGATATTGGCGCAGTGCTTCTATGTCGATAATTGCGCCGGCATAAGAGGCCGCACCGCCGGATTTGTGATTAGAAATTACTGTGCCCTGGTAATTTACAATCATCGAGTTGCCACCAAAGGAATCAATCGGGTATTGAGAATCGGGCGCTGGATAATAGCCTCCCGGATTCGGTGCGATTACATACATGGTGTTGTCCAGCGCGCGGGCGCGGTTTTGCACCTCCCAAAGGCCATTGGCGACATAGGGTTCGGGATAGCTGGGACGATAAACAATTTCAGCTCCATTCATGGCCAGACCACGAGCGGTTTCCGGGTAACTACCTTCCATACATATAATACAACCGATGCGTCCAATGTCGGTGTCGGTTACTGGAAAAAATGCATCCAGCCCTGAACCGTTGACTTCCAGCCACTGATCCCAGACATCATGAGGTACGGTGGAATGTTCACGGGCGAAGACCTGAACTTTATAGTGCTTATGTATGACCTTGCCTTTCGGGTCAATGACAAAGGCACAATTGAAAAAACGATCCTCGAAAGAGGGATGTGTGACTTTGGCCTGAGCAATGATGTAAGTATCAAGCTCTCGAGCGAGTTCACCAAGATAGTCAGTTTCTTTTCCGGGAATATCAATTGCGGTTTTCTTTATGTAATCAACGTGGTCCCAGTCAAAGATTTCATCTGTAAATCCCTGCAGAGCACCTTCCGGGATTGTGATCAGTCGCACCGGTAAATCTATCGCCGTCAACCACACTGCAGCCCGGGCAAGCTCGGTAATGTGATCAAGATTGCGTGTGATGTCTTCGCGTGTATGTGCACCGCGCATTATTGGTTGCAGAGCAAGAGCCATGTATTGCTCAATCATTTTGTTTTCTTCAGCCATTGAAGTTCTCCCATTGATGGACTAATGAGGACAATCTATGCGCAGCTGAAGGGGATGACAATTACCCGATCGGGTAGTTATTGGGATTTAGTAGAGGATGTTTTTAAGAGAATTCTGCTTGAGTTCCTTTAGTGTCATGCTGGTGAATGAGGATGTCGCAAAAGCCCTGTGTCGTCTTTCCCGCGCAGGCGGGAATCTAATTTTTTCAAACACTTATTGGATTACCGCCTGCGCGGTAATGACCTTTAGCGATACCCTCACTCACCAGAATGACGGATTATTGGAGTTATTGACGATATTAAAATATGGTTTTCTCAATGACATTTATCAGGTAGAAAAGCAGGTGTTTTGCCCGTCAAGCGGTAGGCTATTAGTCCCAGCCATTCGTGTATGGCCAGGTTCAACATATTCAAGTGAGCACTAAGGTTAAAACTAATATTGAATTGTTTTCCAGGCACGGTTTGATGATCGACCGGGTAGGGCAGCATTGGCCAGCCAACTTTGCAAAAAATACCAATGGACCGGGGCATATGAAAAGCAGAGGTAATTAATATCCAGGGTTTTTCAAGTCTGGGTTTAGCCAGTTCAAAACTGAAAATCGCGTTTTCATGAGTATTTCTGGCCTGTCTTTCAAAAAGAATACGATCAGTATCTATACCCTGTTCTGCAAAAAGCTGTTTCGCGACATCAGCGGCCTTGTGTTCATTACTAATCAGACTTGAACTGCCGCCAGTATATATAAGGACAGCGTCAGGATAGGTCCTGAGCAGACGCATAAAGGTTAATTCTCTATCTACTGCGCCGTTAGCTTGTGTTTGTTGCCAAAGCGCTGAATGGTCAGGATTAAGGGCGCCGGACAATACAACAATACCTTCAATGGCTTCAGGCAGAGCCGGATTAGTCTCAAATCGTGTCTCCAAAGGGTAAAGCAACCAGCTACCTATGGGGAATATTGCAATGAGTAAGAGTGACAGCACAATAACGCTCATCAGCGGTTTAACCTTACGTCTGGCATTGCTCAATATTAATAGCCAGACGATAAGCAGCAGAATTAGAATAAAATTGAGTGGTGATAGAACAAACCACACAAGTTTTGAAAGCCAGAAGAAAAGGGTGTCCATGCCTGATTAGTAAGGCCTATTTCGCATAACTATTCCAGATAATCGGTAATCGTTTGCCAGTAAAGGGTTGTTTACTGTTTCAAAGTTAGCGAAGGCAATCAAGTTAAAAATAAGATGTGGCCTGATTAACAGAAAAATCACACTGATTCTGTGATGTGCTTCTTGTTTTGAGTCTTTAGATCAGCATCAAAGTGGGTTTTGACTGCTTTATAGACTATATTTAGAGCGATATATGCTTCCTCTGCGGAAGTAAGCACGGTTTATCCCTTTAGTGCAGGGCAACTGAATAAAATACCTTACAGATTAATATCTTAGCCAGGGTGGAGTTTAAGTACAGTGACTAACGAAACTGCAGTATTAGATACGCTTCATGGCATCAAAAAACGCTCAATTCTCGGGAGTTGGGTATCTCGCGTTATGTCTGACAAGATGCCGGAGCAGACAGTAGTTCACCCCTGTATTATTAATGGGCAGCATATGCTCGTTCATGAGCGTGGTCTGGCGCTAAAAGACCCTGCTGGATATGAACATATCCTCGAATTCGCCAGGAAAAATGGATTTAAGGTAAAGGAAGATCAACGTACAGACTTTCTGGGTGGTGTTAAACGTGTAAAAAACAGACGTCGCGCTAATGTTATGACGATGATGGCGCTGACCGCTACGCTGTTGTCCCAGGGGGTGTCTGCGAATGCTTCTGACGATGGTCAGGGAGGTGCACATGCTTCGCATGTTGCAGCTCATACAGATGTTACTGATGGTTTTGATTTCGATTTAGATGCCTATTCCGGCCAGGACGAAATGATATCGGCAATGTTTGGCTGGATTAATTCACATTCTTCTTTTGATCATGATGTAAGTAATATGCCCGATGTGGTGAAAGTATCATCACTGGAAATGGCTGAAGTTGCATTCGGCGGTGAATTACCCCAGTCCGTTGATCCGGATAAATTGCGGATTTACGGTTTGTATAATTTTAATGAAGGTGCGGTTTATATACTCGACTCATTGGATCTTGAGTCTGAAAAAGGCAAAGGCATCTTGCTGCACGAGCTGGTTCACTTTCTTCAATATCAGTATGACAAGGATGAGGATGTTAAATGTAAGAATGAGCTGGAATCTCTGGCTTATGTCCTGGAAGCGAAATTTTTGCAATCACATGATCACGAGCACAAAATCAACATGAATCACGTCAACAAGGTCAGCCAGTGCGCCTGAAGAGAGGAAAGCAGAGAAGCTAAGTTATACATATAATAATTTGTAACAAGCAGGAAGTGACAAATTGATGAACGATTGCAGTAGTTCTTCTCAGTACATTGTATTAATCTAGTGAACCTATCATCCAAAGCCAGTCTAACAATTATGCGATTAGCAAAACTCTGGAAATTTTTACCCTTATACGGCCTTTGTGCTCTGCTCCTGAATATCAGCCCTTTGGCTGTTTCTGCAGCATCTATTTCGCCTGAGGTTGACTCATCGGCTTATCTCATGTTGGCGGATGCCGAGCTACTCGATCTCGACGAGGAAAAGCCACGTTCCGGATCTCTGGTTTTACCAGCAGCGGCTGATGAAGAAAAAAGTGAAAAGAAATGTATGACGGTCTGTCAACGTTGGGGTCAAGAGTGTATGATTGATGCCACACGTGGGATACGTAAATGTAGACGTACCTGTAAGGAATTTGGTCAGGAGTGTTTCTAGAGCTTCTTTTCATTTAGTTATCGCGAATCTGTACCTTCCTTTTAATTAATATTTTGCTGTTTGTGATCGTTGGGCAATGCGTCCAAGGGTTACATTGTGACGTCAGAACATTATAATCGCCCCGTGAATTGGCTCCGTGACGGCATCTTGTATGCGTTTGAGCCTGTAAGTGATAATGCGAGAGTGGCGGAATTGGTAGACGCGCTGGTTTTAGGTACCAGTGGGGTAACCCGTGAGAGTTCGAGTCTCTCCTTTCGCACCATTACTTACCATAAAGACCATTGAAATTAATAACATAGCGGCAAATACAATTATGCAAGTATCAGTAGAATCCACCGGCGCCCTGGAGCGCACGATGAGGGTTGAAGTACCCGAAGAAAAAATCGCGACCGAGGTCGAAACCCGTCTTCAATCTCTTACCAAAACCACCAAAATCCAGGGCTTTCGTCCCGGTAAAGTACCGCTAAAGCTGATTCAGAAGCGTTATGGGGCAGGCGTCCGTCAGGAGGTTGTCGGTGAGCTGGTACAAAATACCTACTATGAAGCGATTACACAGGA
>JABHFC010000136.1 GCA_018676275.1 Gammaproteobacteria bacterium
AAAAAAACACAAGGTACCAGTTATCGCTATAGGTGGTGGTTTATCCGATGATGCGTCGGGTGTTTTTAATTTTGGAATTGATGGTCTTGATAGTGCGATTGCCAGAGATATGCCTTTACAAGAAGCATTAGCAGGTTCGCGGAAGTTCATAAGCAATGCAGCGGAGCGTGCGATGCGCATGATACTCGTTGGTAAGAAAATGAGAAAAAAGTAGTTATGCAATTCTCAAAGTTCGCAAAAAAATTCACAGATCATTCTGGCATTAGCCAGTTGATGGAAGATCTTGGTGACGCCATGGCGGGAGAACAAGATGTTCTAATGCTCGGCGGCGGTAATCCGGCGCATATACCTGAGATGCTGGCTTTCTTTCAGGATCGAATGCAAAGAATCGTAGAAAGCCCTGCCGAATTTGCTCACATTGTTGGGAATTATGATCCACCTGTTGGGGACAAGCAATTTATTACTGCTTTATCTGAGCTGATGAATAAGGAATATGACTGGGGTATTGGTCCCGAGAATATTGCCCTGACAGCAGGTAGTCAGGCAGGTTTTTTTATGTTGTTTAACATGTTGGCAGGTGAGTTTGAAAATGGACAGCGTAAACAGATTCTATTGCCAATGGCGCCTGAATATATAGGTTATGCAGAACTTGGCTTGACCGACGATTTATTTATTGCAAAAAAGCCTGAAATTGAAACCTTTGATGATCATACTTTTAAGTATCATCTGGCTCTTGACGATCTAAAGATTGATGATTCAATCGGTGCCATCTGTATATCACGACCATGTAACCCAACCGGTAATGTGATTACAGATGAAGAAGTTAATTTCTTATCCGAACTGGCAGAAAAAAATGATGTGCCACTTATTATTGACAATGCCTATGGCATGCCTTTTCCCAATATTATTTTCACGGAAGCAAAACTGATATGGAATCAAAACACCATATTATGTATGAGTCTGTCCAAGCTGGGTTTACCGGGTATGCGTACCGGTATTGTCATAGCGAATGAAGAGGTCATAAGAGCTATTGGCAAATTTAACGGGATTATTAATCTCGCGTTAGGTAGCTTTGGTCCGGCACTTGCTCTGGACCTGGTCACGAGCGGTGAAATAATCCGAATGAGTAATATGGTTATTAAACCCTATTATCAACGCAAAGCAGAGCGCGCCATGGCAATCTTAAAACAGGAACTGCAGGGTGTAGAGTTTTATATACACAAGGCGGAAGGAGCACTATTTCTCTGGTTATGGTTGCCGGGACTGGCAATAGGTAGTGAAGAATTATATGAGCGCCTGAAACGCAAAGGCGTTCTGGTCTTATCCGGTCATTATTTTTTCCCGGGTCTGGAAGAGGACTGGCAACATAAGCATGAATGCCTGCGTATTACCTATTCAATGAATGACGAAGTTGTCAGCGAAGGTATAAAAATAATTGCCGAAGAAGTTAAAGCCGTAAGCAAGTAGTTTGAAAAAAAACGGGGTAATTAAATTAAACTACCCCGAATTCTGAATTAGTTGGCTTAAAACGGATCTTGTTGAAATAGTTTTACCGTTGAGGAAAATATTTTTTCAATAAAAGGTTTTTTACGCACATATTCAATTTCATAAACATCCGCATTAGCCGTAGCTGAACCAAGGTAATCATCGCTGGTTCTGATCTCATCTATAAGCCCAAGTTCCAGGGCCTGTTTGCCATACCAGTGCTCACCAGTGGCAATTTTTTCAATATCGACTTTGTCACGGTTCTCTTTAACGAATGCCTTAAACAGAATGTGTGTTTCTTCAAGCTCTTCTTTTAGTTTTTCACGGTCTGCATCGGTATTTTCACCAAACATGGTTAGCGTACGTTTATATTTTCCCGCGGCAATCTGCTCAAAATCTATATCATGCTTTTTTAACAATTTATTGAAATTGGGGATTTGGGCGAGCACACCAATAGAACCCAGGATGGCAAAAGGCGCTGCGATAATATGATCTGCAACACAGGCCATCATGTAGCCGCCACTGGCGGCAACTTTATCGACGGAGACAGTCAATTTTATATTCTTGTCCCGAATACGTTTCAGTTGCGATGCGGCAAGTCCATAACCGTGCACAGTACCGCCACCACTTTCAACCAGAACAACAACTTCATCATTTTTCCGACAAACAGTTAGCAGAGAAGAGATTTCTTCACGTAGTGAGGCTACTTCCGTGGCACGGATGTCACCTTTGAAATCGAGTACGAATAACCGACGACGTTCATCAGCTTCGTCTGATTTTTTTTCTTCCTTTTTATGTTTTGCCTTGACATCTTTGACACTTTGCTTGAATTCTTTTTTCGAGAAAATGGCAGACTCCAGCATCAATTGCATATGTTCAAACTTATGATTGATGTTCTTTATATCAAGATGATCGTCGCCGCCGCCTTTGGCTTTCAGCAAAAATACCAGAACAACGACGATAAGGGCGATTACAGCCAGTAATACGGTTCCAAATTTGGCCAGGAACATGCCATATTCAAGAATGAATTCCATTAGATTTGTAGACATATCTTCTTGTATTATCTAGATAATGTGAAAATGAGGCAGCATTATACCCGTAATCTCGACATATATTAGTCGTTATTCTCGTAATGTAGCATTAGTCGATCTAAAATTGGCATACAAGAATAAAAAAGGCATTTTTCTATTCCCGTGAAACTACTTTTTTCCATCATAGGTGTATTTTTAGGAGCGGTCGTTAGCAGCGACTGGGAAGGTGGTGCCTTTGGCCTGGTAATTGGTTATTTGTTTGGAGCATACATTCAATTAAGAGGAAGTGTGATTGATCTTCAGAGGGAATTGAAAGCAATAAAATCAAACTTGATTGATAGCCAGGTCAATATCGACAAAGCAGTAGTCGCTAGCGAAGCAGAAACTGTTAGTAGAACTCAGACTGAACAGCATGGAGAAATTGATAGCGAAGCGCCTACTGTCGTCGGTGCCGATAAGCATCAGGAAGATGACACGGAAATGCCTACTATTATTCCCCCTGAGCGCAGTACAATTTTTGAAGATAATGATGAACCTATTGAGCTCGATCTTGAGATCAGATCAGCAGATGAGATCGATCACAGCCCGTCATTGCTCGATAAAGCTATAGATTATGTAAAACATTTTTTTACTACCGGTAATGTAGTAGTGAAAATTGGTGTGATTATTCTTTTCTTTGGCGTCGGTTTTCTGATTGATGCACTTAATTTACAGATGCCGCGTATCGAGTATCGATTAATTGGTATTGGCATGGGTGCGATCGTCATGCTTGTGTTCGGCTGGCGCTTACGGGAGGCACGCGCTGGTTATGCTCTTGTATTGCAGGGTGGTGCCGTCGGTATTTTGTATATCACTATCTTTGCCGCAGCGAAGAACTATCAATTAATTGAACCTGTTTCAGCACTGGTGATGATGGTATTGCTGGTTAGTTTCTCGGGCATCCTGGCCTATGCTCAGGACTCCCGTAGTCTTGCCGTTTTTGGTAGCGTAGGTGGTTTTGTAGCACCGATACTCACTTCCACTGGTAGTGGTAGCCATGTAATGTTGTTTTCCTATTATGCTTTGTTGAATACCGGTATTTTTGGTATGGCTTGGGTTAAATCATGGCGCTCACTGAACCTGGTTGGTTTTGTATTTACTTTTGTAATCGGTGCTGCCTGGGGTATTAAATATTATCAACCTCATTATTTTAATAGCACCGAACCATTCTTAATTTTATTTTTCCTCTTCTACATAGCTATTGCAGTGTTATTTGCCCATCGACAAGCTCCACAACTAAAAGGAGTAGTGGATGGCACATTAGTTTTCGGAGTGCCATTGGTTGCATTCACTTTGCAGGCAGCATTGGTTGGAGATTTTGAGTTTGGCCGGGCACTTTCCGCTCTTGGTATTGCAGCTATTTATATTGGCCTGGCCAAATTATTGTGGCATAAGCAAGTAGAGGGTATGCGCTTATTAACAGAATCATTTCTGGCGCTTGGTGTTATTTTTGCGAGTCTGGCGATACCTTATGCGCTGGACGGTCGCTGGACAGCAGCAACCTGGTCACTTGAAGGTGCAGCCGCAGTCTGGTTAGGTATCAGGCAATCCAGGTTACTGACGCGCAACTTTGGTTTGTTATTACAGGTTGGTGCTTCGCTAATGTTTCTGAGTACCTTGCGTGAACCGCTTGGTTCAATACCAGTTTTAAACAGTGCGTATATCGGTTGCCTGTTTACCAGCCTCGCTGGATTGTTTACGGCGTACTATCACTACCAGCATCGGGAAAAATTGAGGGAATGGGAAAAGCAATTCCATTTCTTTTTACTGGCCTGGGGCGTAGCCTGGTGGTTAGGTGCAGGTGTAATGGAGATCGAGCATCATCTTTCTTACCGTTTTGAGCTAAATACCAGTTTGTTTTTCTTTGCCGTCAGTTTCCTGGTATTGGATAGAATTGCCCGACGGTGGCATTGGCCCCCGGCAAATCTGGCATCTATATTTTTATTACCCGCGATTATATTTTCCGTCTTTATTGCTTACGTTGATCATTCATCAACACATCCCTTGTCCCATTATGGTTACATCAGCTGGACAATAGCCTTTGCCGGCCAATATCTGCTTTTATATCGTAATGAAAGCGACTGGCCTGAAGGTGTTATGAGTAAATGGCACCTGGGTACACTATGGATACTTGTTTTCATGCTTGCCTGGATTGTCGCTGATTCTGTTAACGCTTTAGTTATCGGTAGTCATATATGGGGAGATGTATTTTGGGGTTTGATACCGGCATTGATAGTTTTATTACTGGTGCAGCATCATCAGAAACTGACATGGCCCGTTCTCGCTTATAAGGAAAGCTATCTGCAAACCGGACTGTTCCCATTACTGACAGTGACCAGTCTCTGGTTGCTTGCATCCTGTTTTGTTGAAGGGAGACCCAGACCGTTAAATTATGTTCCCATTGCTAATCCTCTGGAATTGACACAATTATTTATACTTTTTGTTTTATTTATCTGGATATGGCAATGCAAACGCGACAAAATTCCTCCGTCGCATTTCCTGCAGCCCCCAACTTTGTTGTACACGGCGGGAGGACTCGCCTTTGTATGGTTAAATACTGTAGTTGGTCGTGCCGTTCATTTTTTCTATAGTGTACGTTTCAAGCCTGATGCTCTGTTTGATTCCGCGGTTTATCAGGCCAGTATATCCATTGTCTGGACACTGGCGGCATTGACCATGACCTTCCTGGCTACTCGCTACAGCAAGCGCAAGATCTGGTTCGTTGGAGCTGCATTAATTGCAGCAGTAGCAGTAAAACTATTTGTTATCGATTTGAAAGATTCTGACACCGTTGAGCGCATCGTTTCCTTTCTAACGGTGGGTATTTTACTGTCGGTAATTGGTTATCTTTCACCTTTACCACCAAAAGAAAACAGGGAACAGGACAGCATTGAAGACGACGATTAAAGGCCTGATTGCATTAGTGACGTTTTTTTCGAACGTTAGTGCAAATGAACTGGTGCCAGATGATTTTGCCCGCGGCTTACTAATAGAGGCAAATATTGGTGCTGCTATTTATGAAGTAAAGATACCTGCAAATGTCTACGAAACGGTTGTGCGTAGAGATCTGGGTGATATGCGTGTGTTTAATGCGAATGAAGAACTGGTGCCACATACTTTGCGCAAGCCCAAAAAAATTGAAATTATAGAAACACGAATTAGTCTGCCTTTTTTTCCACTTTATGATGGTAACAACAAAAAGTCATCTGCCAATCTTGACTACACAATTGCAGATGACGGCGCAATAGTAAGTCTTCGTGCGCGAGGCAATGCAGTGCTAACGGAAAATGCACAGATTAAAAAAT
>JABHFC010000137.1 GCA_018676275.1 Gammaproteobacteria bacterium
AAAATCTTTTTCAGGTTTTCTTCTGAAACTGGTCGACAACAATTCATTTATCGAAGATAGTATTAATAATATTATCAATATATAGAGACCTGCCATGAAACTAGTTACCTCCCTTTTACTGTTTTTCTTCTTGCCCCTGGCGTCTTTAGCTGGCGAACCACCCATGTATCCCTATCCAGCGCCAGACAGCATAAAACTGGAAGATATCGTCCCGGCGGCGATGGATAACCTTGAAAAACCGGGTTATGTCCCCGGTATGAAGGCGGGAGAAAAAGTACTGATCGTGACCGATCGTTCAGTCGATCCACTGGTTAAAGAAGCCTTTTATGTGGCAGCCTGGCGCCTCGGTGCTAAACAGGTAGATACGATTGAGTTACAGGGACATCTTGAACTTACCGATCCTGCCGACATAGTTTTCAAAATATTTGAGACAAACTGGTTTCCACAATGGCTGTGGGACGCAGCTGCCGGTTATGATCGCATGATTCCCCTTGCCTACTTTAACCCGGTCAATTTGATGGAAGCGACATCGGAACCGGGCAAGGGCTGGATTAATAAATGGGCCCACGATACCGATACCATTTACCATATTCTCTGGGCTACCCATCAACAACGTGAACGATTGCTGGCCGCTAAAGATTATCCAAGCGAACTGACCTGGGCCGTTATTCGCAAGGGCTATGACACGATGCGCAAGGGTAAGAAGTTTCACCTGACAGATCCGAACGGCACCGATGTTAGCTGGAGCCTGGACGAGACAGCATGGAAAAGATACAACGAACTCTGGGGCAATATTGTTAACAACCACTCTCCACGTCTACACCTCAGTGATCATCCTGATATTAAAGGCACATTCATCTCTGATCATTTACATGCTGGCCGCATCCCCCGTATTGAAATGACTCTTGATGGCGGCAAGGTTATTAAGGTAAAGGGTGGCGGCAAGATGGGAGCGTGGATGCGTGACTATTTCAAAAAATATAAAGATGTCCAATACCCTCATTTCCCCGGACCCGGTGTCAACTGGGTGGAATACGCGGTATGGGGTTTTTACCCGGCACCTGGTTTCACACCCCTGGCGGAGTCAGCAGACATGGCCTGGTCCGGAAAGATGTGGGCTAACAATATCGATCTGAAAGCGGGTATTGTGCACCTCGCCATGGGTACGGCAGTTGGCGGTTTTACTGCCAAATTCACGAAGGAAAATAACATTCCCTTTCATCATAAAGACTTTGTTCTATTTCGACCGACATTGACCGTGGATGGTGAAGTTATTATTGACGGTGGACACCTGACCGCACTCGATGATCCTGAGATCCGCGCGATTGCGGCCAAATATGGTGACCCGGACAAACTGTTGAAACAAACCTGGCACCCGGATCAGGATCCGCGATTTCGATAGCACGCTACCGTGACAGGTAGTCGAAAAACAAGGCGTTCTTTTCTCGCCGGCCTTGGCGGTATTGCCCTTGGTAGTGCCGCCTCTCCTCTAATCAGTGCAAGGCAGGATTACAAGCCTGTTTCCGCCAGACATAATCTGCATATTAAAGGTGACGTGTATCAACATGGTGACGCGACATACGAGCAATCACGTATAAATTCGGTATGGCAGGCGATCAAACCGGGGCGTTTTCCGGAGTTGATCGTGACAGCCAACACTGAAGCAGATGTAATTGCAACAGTGCAATATGCACGGCGTCATGGATTGCAGATAGCCGTGCGCGGTGGAGGTCATAACTACATCGCCAGTTACCTGCGTGATGGAGGAATCATGCTTAACGTGTCGAACTTGCGCGAAATAAAAGTTGATGCCAACGCACGCAAGGTTTATGTGCAACCTGGTGTTAACGGTACCGAGTTCAGTTCCATTCTCGCCGAATACGGCCTTGCCTTTCCGGTTGCTCACGGCCCCTCGGTTGCCATCGGTGGTTACCTGCTCGGCGGTGGCATGGGATGGAATGGCGAACATTGGAATCACTTTGCCTGTTTCAATGTAGATGCCATTGACGTGATCACTGCAGCCGGTGAAAAACTGACTATAAGCCGTGACTCGCATACAGACCTTTTCTGGGCGGCGCGCGGTGCCGGACCGGCTTTCTGTGGCATCGTTACCGGCTATCATCTCAGGGTTTTTCCCTTACCACAGGCTATTACTGCCAGCACCTATATTTTTTCCATCGATCAAATTGCTAAAGTATCGGCCTGGATTGAACAGGCCCGGCTACGACAGGACTCAAAAATTGAACTGTCATTTATACTTGAAAGCGAAGGAGACGAAAAACAATGCGTACTCTCGGCCGTTTGTTTTGCCGACGACAAAGAAGAAAGCACGGGCTTACTTGATACACTCTTACACGATATACCCGAACAGGGCCGTCTGTTCACAAAGGAAAATCACCCAATGAGTTTCGCCGAAGTGCTGGCCCTAACCCGCACCTCGACTCCGGTCAGACTGGCCAATGAAACAGCCTGGACAGACAAGCCTGCCGAAGCCCTGGATAAAATTGTTAAACATTATTTGCACGCGCCTGCAGGCAAAACAGTGGTCATTGCCAACTACCGCAGGCATACAGACTTACCGGAAGACGTTGCGCTTTCGGCAACAGGTCCGTTGTTTCTTAACTGGTCGACGCGCTGGCAATCGACTTCAGGGGATGAAGAACATATGCAGTGGATGGACGCGGTTGCGGAATCAATGGAAAAAGTAATGAGTGGCTGTTACGTCAATGAAACTGATTTTTTACGGCGCCCACATTGGGCAAACCTGTGTTATACGGAATCCGTGCGAAGGCGTCTCGCTTCTGTTCGTAGTCACTACGATCCCGATGGTATTCTGCCACCTGCTTTTGAACTGGATACCTGAAACGCTTACTCAGAAAAACTTATTTGCCACTTCCGTTATCGTTGTTACATTCAGGCCCTGTATTCTCGCCGCGCGTCTGAAACCTCATTTTCGTTGAGGTGTTATAGGTTGCCATTGCGGTTGTCTCTCCCGTTTTCGCGGTGTCGACACCATTGACATGAATAACGATAACAATATAGCCGAGGCCGGGTTGTAATTTCTCCGCAGGAACAAGATGTTGTTCCGCTTCGTAAGTTAGATACTCCGGCATAATAAACGGAATCCCGCTGCGACTGACGCTGTTACCATGACAGTCACTGACAAGCGCGAATATCAGGTCATTGAGAATGCCATTCGGATCAACTGCACCTTTGGAAAAGCTACTCCAGACAAGCTGTAGATCCTTGTCTGCATCCACTTCTGTCACAGCGACAACATTTTGTTCCTGCACCAGGCTTATACGAATCGGATCCGGTACCTGAACTTCACCTTCAGGCCCGTTCAATGATAATTTCAAATCGGAGATCGTGCTGGTTTTACCCGTGATGTTAATCAGGTAATCCGTATTCGGATGAGCCTTATCCAGCGCCACGAAATCTGCATAGCTGTTTGCATAACGGTTGAAAAAAGAATCAGAGGCTATCAATTCGAAAATTGTTTCTTCGTTATCGGCACGTTTCAGTATGCCTTCAACTATAGCCCCGTCTTTGGACAATATTGTTTCACTGACAAATTCATTCTTCAGCAGCTTCAACTTGCCTGATTCATCCATTTCATAACTTTTACTTTTTTCCAGCAAGGTGAATTTCACATCGTTTGCAGCTACGCTAAAAACAACCGATAACAATAACAGTAAAAACATCGACTTGAACATATCAGTTTGCCTCCCCTGCATCTCTTGCCTGCCACATAACAATAAAGAACAGTATAAAAGATAGCGGCACCAGTACTGCACCAATCCTGATAAGCTGCCCTCCTCCGTTTTGCTCGAAAAACATCCATAGACCTATGTTAAGTGTAAGAACAGAAATGTTTGCCACCCAAAAATGAATTGCTGCAAGCATTGATTCAGAGACCTTTGGATAGAAATGATAAAACACACCAAAAAGCGCCATCGTCACCCAACCCAATAAATTTATATGGGCATGTACCTGGCTCAGGTAGGACTGCTTTGTAAACACCAGCCAGGAGCCCATTAGTGTGCCCCAAAGGCCATACAAAATCGCTGTCATCAAAAAATTATGTCCCAGTTTTTTCATGGCAATTTACTCCGACGTTTAATATCCACCTTTGATCAACCAGTCTTTTGTTCGACGGCATAACGTTTAAGAAAAAATGTTAGAACGACAACAATCAAGTTAGTCAGGATACAAATATTTATAATACTGAGATAGGAACCGGTCAGGTCGTAAGTATAGCCAAAGGCAATCGGGCCGATAGAAATACCCAGTAAGATCGCGGCAAACAACACACCGTAAATCTCTGCAAACGACGACACGCCAAAATAGCGCCCGGTCAGGTAGGCGAGGATATCGAATTCAGCACCGAGACTGAAACCAATAAATATCGCCACCAGGTAAAACAACCATGTCTCATTTATATTCAGCGCTAGTAATAATAGTCCCAGTGTCGACAGGAAAAAAAAGAAAGCGGCCACTCTTGGTGCAAAAAACTTGTCGAGGAAATAACCAATAATCACCCGTGATATCAATACCGTTGTACCTTTGGCTGATGCAACCAGTGCCGCTGCTCCCGGGGTCAAGCCCCTGTCCACCAGTAAAGGAATAAAATGCGTAAATATTCCATTCAGTGTAAATGCCAGCAGCACAAATATGACGAATAGCAACCAGAACTGGGACGTTCGAAGCGCCTGTGCCATAGTGAAATCCTGCACCACTTCCCCCGAATCAGACAGTTTAATCTGCGTAAATTCATCACCTGTATCATCGCTTTCTTCCGGTTTTTCTTTAATGAGAAAAAATAAAACGGGCACAGAGATGAAAAAAAGTAACATCGCCAATCCGTAGTACCCGGCTTTCCAGTTAAAATGATCAATAAGGTACTGAACTGTTACCGGTACAAAGGCATATCCCAGTCCAATACCTGACATGGTAATGCCAATTGCAAGTCCGCGATGACGATCAAACCAAACAGTCAAAAGCTTCATATAGGAAACACTGTTCGAACCGCAAGCCAGTACACCAATCATTATATAAATCAGGTAAATATGCCAAAGCTCGCTCATCCAGATCGGGAATGACAACATGCATAGACCAAGAAAAATGATTGACCAGATAAGAATCTTCTTTGTCCCCATTCTATCAATCAAGCGCCCTACAATCGGCAGAGAAATAGCTGTCGAAATAGTTAACAAGGTAAAACACAGACTCAATTCAGTTCTGGTCCAGCCAAACAGCTCGGAAAAAGGGATCATGAAAATACCCAGTGTTGCGTAAGCAAACGGTGCAGGACTCGTAGACATGCCTACTACCGAAGCAAAAACAATCCGCCAACCTTTGTATAAGTTCATATGTTTAAAATGAGATGATGGTTTATTTTTTTGAGATTGAACTCAAAGTGAACCGTGTGTTGATAGCCTCAGGGTTGATTCTTAATTCTATTATTGCAGGTCCTTCAGATTTGAGCGCCTGCTCGAAAGCAGGTTCAAATTCATCAGTTGTACTTACCACAGCTCCACTTATACCGTATGCCTTTGCCAACATGGAAAAATCCGGGTTCGTAAGGGAGGTTCCAAGATCACGTCCTCCAAAGGCGATTTCCTGGTGCATTCGAATAGCACCGTACATATTATTATTTATGACCAATATAATAATGGGTATTTGATATTTGACTGCCGTCGCCAGTTCTTCGCTGTTCATCAGAAAGCAGCCATCACCAGCCAGGGCAATAACAGGTGATTCAGGTCGATGCAGTTTTGCTGCAATTGCAGCAGGTAAGCCATAACCCATACCCCCACTAATAGGGCCGAGTTGGGTGTGCAATTGATAATGCTGAAAATAACGCTGGCTCCAGCCTGCGTAAGTGCCGGCACCATTCGTGAGAATGGCATCCCCGGATAGTCTGTCTCTTAGCCAGCGAAAAATAGCGGCGAGGTCAACCGGTTCCGGACAACTATCAGTCTTACCATAGGTTTCGTATTCAACACGTGCATTACTAGTCCGTTCCTGCCAGGGAACAGATGACAAAGGGCTGGTCTTTTCTAAAGCTGCCGCCATCGGTACAGGTGAGGAAAGAATGGCAAGGTCAGCCTGGTACACCCTGTTCAATTCCTCCAGACCACTATGGATTTGAATTAATGTTTGCTCAGGTACCGGTACGTCAAAAAGACTAAAGCCAATCATAAAACCCGAACCGATAGTATTCATTTCACCAAGACGCAGACCGAATGCGATAATCAAATCGCTTTCTTTTATCCAGGGAAGAAGATTCGGATTTGCGCCGATACCCAGTTCTCCTACGAAACAGGGGTGACGATTGTCGATCACGTCCCGACGTCGAAACGAGCTAACAACAGGTAATTTATTTTTTTCTGCAAAGTCCTGCACCTGCGTTCTTGCTGTTTCAGTCCAGCCGGTACCACCAATAAACAAAACCGGCTTCTTCGCCTTGCCGAGCAGGTCCATTAATTTTTCTACATCCTGTTGCGCAGGCGATGCTTCTGTCTTCTGCACTGGCATCGCATCTTTTACATCGCATTCTTCTTCAAAAACATCTTCAGGTATGACCACGACGACCGGCCCAGGTCGGCCGGACATTGCCACGTGATAAGCGCGACTGACAATTTCCGGAAGCCGATGAGCACTGTCCACCTGCACAACCCATTTTGCCAATGGTGCAAACATATTGGGGAAATCCTGGTAAGCCAGAAAGGTATCTCGTTCGGTTTCAAATCGGCCCGCCTGGCCGACAAACAAGATCATCGGCGAAGAATCCTGCAAGGCAGTATGCATGCCGAGTCCGACATTGGTACCACCGGGGCCACGCGTGACAAAACAGATGCCTGGTTTATCCGTCAATTTACCAGTGGCCTCTGCCATGATGGCCATACCGGTCTCATTGCGACAGGCGATGGCAGTAATCTTACCCGCGTGTTGATGCAAGGCATCAATGGCTATGAGGAAACTTTCCCCCGGCATATGAAACACAAAACGGCTGTCATTTTTAACCAGGATATCTGCAAGTATTTGGGCGCCTGTTCTCATGATATTAAAATCAGTTTTATTCTTTGAAATGGCCGTGTCGAGTGTATACAGTATACTAATATTTAACTATGCTGTTTACAACAATGATTAAGGCGAATATACATTTACTGGCAACCCATACACCGAATAATCAAACTCCATGTCTAAAATTTTTATAGTCTCTCTACTCCTGCTGGTCCAGTCTGCTTTTGCAGATTTACTACGTACTGGAAATGGAGAGCGTAACTACCAGCAACATTGTGCTACCTGTCATAACTCCGGTATTCAACAGGTTCCTGTTTTTGCCGATCTTCAGACCATGCTACCTGCCACAATCATGCAAAGTCTGACCCGTGGCAGGATGGGTTTTATCGGGAATAAATTGACAGGCATGGAACGTATTGCTGTGATTGAATATATAAGCCAGAAGAAATACATCGCGCAAGATAGTGGCACGGCAATGCGGCAATACACTGGCTTTTGTGAAATCTATCCTGCTTTCCTTCCTGATTTTGATAATAGGCCACACTGGAATGGCTGGGGCGTTGACCTTGCGAATAAACGTTATCAACCCTCAGCAATGGCAGGTATTTCTGTCGCCGAGGTGCCTCACCTTAAACTCGACTGGGCTTTTGCCTTCCCCGGAGAAACGCGCACAGTCGGCCAGCCGACAGTGGTGGGCGGACGAATTTTCGTTGGGACTTATACCGGCAAAGTGTACTCACTCGATGCGAAGAGCGGTTGTCTATACTGGGTGTTTGACACAAATGATTCTGTGCGTACCGCGATCACAATCAATAATGTTGGCAATTTTGGCAAAGCAAAATACGCGGCTTATTTTTCTGATAGCACAGGTAATACCTATGCTGTAGACGCAGCAAACGGCAAACCAATATGGAAGACTCGGGTAGAAACTCACCCGAACGGCCGTTTAACCGGTGCGCCACAATTATTCGATGGCAAACTTTTTGTGCCAGTGGCATCGAATGAAGCCACGGCCGCTGCCAGTCCGGATTATAAATGTTGTACACATCGTGGCAGTGTTGTTGCCCTGGATGCAGTGACTGGAGCTATTATCTGGAAAAGTTATACGGTCACGCAAGAACCTGAGGCCGGACAGAAAAATAATATCGGAAAACAAATGTGGGGGCCGTCCGGTGCAGGTGTGTGGTCAGCCCCGACTATAGATGTCAAAAAGAATCTGCTCTACGTTGGTACCGGTGATAACAGTTCAGACCCTCCGACAAAGACCAGTGATGCAATTATCGCAATGGACATCGACTCCGGCGATATAAAATGGGTTTACCAGGGGACACAAAATGATACTTTTAACATTTCATGCGTAACTAAAGATCGAACAAATTGTCCCCGGTCTGAGGGACCTGACTTCGATTTCGGCAGTTCACCCATCCTTGTCTCGCTGGCCTCAGGTAAACGCGTGTTGCTGGCAGCACAAAAATCAGGAGTGCTGCATGCACTCGATCCGGATGCAAGCGGCAAACTTTTATGGCAGGCACAACTGGGTCGTGGCGGTATCGCCGGAGGCATCATGTGGGGACCCGCAGCTGATCAAAATAATATCTATGTTGCCCTGGCAGACTTTAAACCTTACAAAATTGAGAATGAAGATGGCACAAGCCGCTGGGTTGTTGATCCAGAAAAAGGTGGGGGCCTGTTCGCCTATCGCATAAAGGACGGTGAGCAGATATGGCATGTTTCGCCCGTACCCTGCATTGGAAGAAGCGGCTGTAGCCCGGCTCAATCTGCTGCTGTCACACTGATCCCCGGCGTTGTTTTCTCAGGCTCGTTTGATGGTCACTTGCGCGCGTATTCAACTGTAGACGGTCGTGTAATCTGGAAATACGACACTGTTCGATCCTATGAAACAACAAATAGCATTGTGGGTAATGGCGGTGCTATAGACGGACCTGGCCCGACTATTGTGGATGGTATGTTGTATGTTAACTCCGGTTACGGACGTCTTGGCGGGGTACCTGGTAATGTCCTTTTAGCCTTTAGCCCTGATTAATTGATACCTTGTAGACATCGGCTTCGCCGCTTTCTTTTAAAGCACATCCAGAACTTGCCTCATTGCATGCGCGCCTTCATCTGCGGCAGTACCCCAATGTTGAATACCATGCAATTCAGAATGACCGATAGCAATTCGTCCAAAACGACGTCGTAGAATATCGCGTGAAGCCGGTTCATTACCCTGACCGAAATAATAACCTGGTTCAGGCACATATAAAGCATGTCCCCAGCGATTTAGGATGATACCTGAGACATCGCGTTGCGCATCAAAGCCACTTCGTTGAAAAAGGGTTTGCATCTGTGCCAGTATCTGTTGTTCGAACTCCGCATAACTGCTCATCAACAATTTCTGGCGTCCCAGTATGGCCTGCTCTCTGGCAGCCAGACCCGGTGTCAGAAATGGCACATAGAATGTAAGTACAATTGGTTTATCCGGATCCAGCGGTGGTTGATACTGACCGATCTTCATTGGCCTTCTTATATTACAACTAAAACCGAAACCCTTATCCCATAGACAGGCCGTCACACCAAGTTCATGCAGAAAACGCCAGTTGTTTAGCGCCACATTAGCGATCATAAACGGTGCCTGCACGAATGACTGACAGGCATTTATATAATTTGCCGGCATATCTTTTAGCACGTGACGATTAATCCAACTGCCAGTTGCCATCACAACGCCTTTGGCTTTTACGGTATATGATTTATTGTCTTTTATATATTGAATCAAAACTGCATCTGAATTGTCTGCATCACCTGCATGCTCAACTGAGACGACGGTGGAACCCAGACGCAGCCTGACCGAATTATCCTTTTGCTCGAACGCAGAAAAATTAATCGGCTTTAACAAAATATCCGCAAAAGAATCGCCTCCTTCTATAGCATCCGGGATCAAACGTTTTATAAAATAACGAGCGAAGCCATCGGTGCCACCCGGAAAACCATGGCGACCATTTTTTGCAAACTTTCGATTCGTACGCGGATAAAAGCTATTTACGCCGGGCAGATGCATTTTATAGGCCGCATAAGCTGAGACAACATCACACCCCATACCCACCGCAGTAGAGAGGATGTTATTGAAATATTCCGGCACAACTGACCCCATTCCCATGAACTTATATATGAAATCCTGATAAGTCATAGAGTCCAGCCAGGGACCCAGCTCTTTCTCATTTGAAGACACAGGTCGTCTGTTAAAACGCCAATCGATTAACGTCTGCCTATCAACAACAGAATGCGGAGACTTTTCAAAATCATTCCTCCATGGATCGATAAGCCATTGTCCCGAACCATCCGCGGCTGCATCGGAAAAGAAATGCCCCGTACTGACTCTGTCTTCTCCCCCATACCAATAATCCATGTTGTCATTAGAAAAACCCAATGACTTTTTAGAATTTTGCAAAGTCTGATAATCAAACTCACGGGGAATATCCAGTTCACGATACCAGTACGAATCACCGTGTTCTCCATCAGCAGATGGAACTGAAAAACCATTGCCACCCTGCGGGCCAAAAATATTTACTCCATTGACGCCAAATTCATTTCGTTTTGCTTCACCACCAAATACAGGGTGATTTTCCAGTATCAAACATTTTTGACCGGCTTGACGCTGTTTTTGAAATGTCATCCCTGCCCCAAGCCCCGCCAGTCCGCCACCTATGATGACAACATCAAATTCTTCATCGATCTTAAGCGACGATTTATTCGTATTTTTATAACGGCCATCGCGGATGTCGTGCGCGTGTGCAAGCAGCTCCGGTGTATTACCATGCGAGAGTGCATAATCGCCCACCCCACCATAGCCATACCAGTCTTTACCCGGTCGGTTTACTGAATTATTAACACCATCAAGTGCAGAAGCAAAAAGTTGAGTGCCTTGGGTAGAAAGAAGAGAGCCTCCCGCACCGATTAACATGCCATTGAGAAAATCCCGACGACTAATCGGCAATTGGTTTAGGCGTTTTTTCATTTGAGTTACAGATGTCTATCGACGCAACAGAGTATCTACATTTTATCTCATTATAATTTGAATCAGTATTCAATGAGCTATCGCTTCAACGTAAATGCCACGATGGCATCACTCAATTTTGTTTTCAGACGGGCATGTCCTCCCGCTGCGACGACGATATACTGCCGTTTTTCCGGTCCATACTCATAGGTCATTGGCGTTGCTGTCGCTGGTGCAGGAATATCATTACTCCACACTTCTTCACCCGTCTGTAAATTAAAGGCACGAAAAGTATTGTCCAGACTTGCACCAATGAAAACCAGTCCACCCTTAGTTATAATTGGTCCGCCCTGATTAGGTGAGCCCCATGACGGTAAGGTTTTAATCATGCTACCAAACTCTTTGCGTCCAAATGGGATTTGCCAACGTGTTTCACCGCTGTTCATATCAATCGCAGTCAATTTCCCCCACGGCGGCGGATTACAGGGTGCACCCAGAGAGGAAAGAAGTACTTCTCGTAACAACACGTAAGGCGAATCCAGTAACTCGTTAACCAACACACCCGGCTTCTTATGTATTTTCGGATCATATTCATCACGCGGTACAAGTGTTACCGATGCCACCATGTTGGATGAGTTCACTACGGCCAGGCCCGAAGCCTCGTCATAGGCAATACCACCCCAGTTACTTCCACCCATAAAAGTTGGGTGAAGGATTGAACCTTGCAAACTCGGTGGTGTATATAGGCCTTCATTACGCAGTTTTTCCAGTTTCCCCTGGCATTCTTTTTTATCAAGGAAAGCCGCACCCCAGCCTTCTTCCGCTTTTAAATACTGTGAGGTTATGGGTTCAGGTAGAACGGGAACAGGCTGTGTAGGTGAAGAGTACTCGCCGGGAATATCAGTTTGTGGAAAAGGTCTCTCCTCTACAGGAAAAAGTGGCTCTCCAGTCAGGCGGTTAAGCACAAAAACAAAACCTACTTTGGTGGCCTGTATTACCGCCGGAATTTTTTCTCCATCCCTTGTCACCGTTGCCAGTGTCGGCATAGAAGGTAAATCATAGTCCCACAAATCATGGTGTATGGTCTGATAAGACCAGATCATTTCACCCGTTAAGGCATTAAGAACAACTACGGCATTACCTTCCGGAATGGGGTCCTTTC
>JABHFC010000138.1 GCA_018676275.1 Gammaproteobacteria bacterium
CCCAGCAATGCATCGCAGATGGCATGTATTACTGCATCCCCATCTGAATGTGCTTCCAGCCCCTTTTCATATGGTATTTCAACGCCACCTAATATCAAAGGTCGTCCACTGATGTAACGATGTGCGTCATAACCATGGCCAATTCTCATGATTATTTCCTCCGTTGTGATAAAAATAAATCGGCAAGTAAAATGTCGAGAGGAAGGGTGACTTTTATATTGTCAGAGTGCCCTTCAATCAACAATGGTGATATCCCGCTAAATTCCATTGCCTGTGCCTCATCTGTAACCAGCATACCTTCAGCGAGTACATTTTCAATTGCAGTCTTTAATTCTGCCAATCGAAACATTTGTGGTGTCAGTGCATGCCAAAGCCCCAGTCTGTCAACCGTTTCCGTGACGCTATTGGAGCTATCAGCACGCTTCATGGTATCGCATACAGGCACAGCCAAAAGACCTCCTCTGCCTTGCTCACTAACGGTATTAATCAATTTCTCAATATCTTCGACACGAAGACAGGGTCGGGCCGCATCATGCACCAGCACCCAATCGTTTGCCTGTGCAAAATCGTCCAGATGTCTTAAACCATTCAATACTGAATGGCATCTTTCTTCACCGCCACTGGTAATCATCAATTTCTCATTAGACGAAATAGATAAAGAAGACCAGTATGGATCTCCATCCGCCAGTGCTACCACTACACCATCTACTCCAGGATAAAAACAAAATTGTTCCAGAGTATGTTCCAGAATACATTTATTCTGAATTTTCATATATTGCTTGGGAGTTTCCGAACTCATGCGAGTCCCAATCCCAGCTGCTGGAATAACAACCCATATTTTCCCTTGTTCGGTCATCATTTATTGCTCTATTGAAGACTTAGGCACTACGTCTGATTCATCGACAATTTGATAAAAGGTCTCATTGTTTTTTATCATTCCCATTTCGCTGCGCGCCCTTTCCTCTATCGCCTCCATACCTTGCTTTAGATCAAGAACCTCAGCCGCCAATGACTTGTTTCGTTCTTTTAATCGTTGATTTTCTTCGATCTTACTCTGCTTTATCTCTGCGAAACGCTGAACTTCGGGAAGACTTCCATGCCCGAACCATAACCTATACTGTAAAAGTATAAGCAGTATGACAAACACTAGTATCACAAACTTCACTGACTTTTTTCACCTTTATACTCGAGAAAAATTTCTTACCAATCGGGATCACGTAAATTTTTGAAATATCTGTCGACCGGGATAGTTGGCTGAACTACCTAGTTCTAATTCAATTTTCATTAAGCGATTATATTTAGCAACTCGATCAGAACGTGACAACGATCCTGTTTTAATTTGTCCCGCTGATGTGGCTACTGCCAAATCGGCTATTGTCGTATCTTCAGTCTCACCTGATCTGTGCGATATCACCACGCTATAACCAGCTTTTTTAGCCATATCAATTGCCGCTAAGGTTTCGGTCAATGTCCCAATTTGATTCACTTTAATCAGTATGGAATTGGCAATATTGTCCTCTATTCCCCTATTCAACAACGAAGTGTTGGTAACAAATAAATCGTCACCGACCAATTGCACATTGCTGCCCAGTTTCTCGGTCATAAGCTTCCATCCCTGCCAGTCTTCTTCAGCCATACCATCTTCCATCGTGATAATGGGATATTTATCAAACCAGGGCATCATGTAATCCAGAAATTCTTCCGCATTCAAAACCTTGTTTTCCGAAGCAAGATCATATTTGCCTTCTTTATAAAACTCCGAACTGGCAACATCCAGCCCCAGCAAAATATCATCACCAGCCTTGAAACCAGCATCAGAAATAGCTTCTAAAATTACTTCTATCGCTTCCTCGTTGGAAGATAGATCAGGTGCGAACCCTCCTTCATCTCCTACCGCAGTATTTAGTTTTCTTTTTGACAAAACAGATTTCAATGCATGAAATATTTCTGCTCCATAACGTACAGCTTCAGCAACACTACCTGCACCTACAGGTAAGATCATAAATTCCTGCATATCAACGCTATTCTCTGCATGAGCACCACCGTTAATGATATTCATCATCGGCACCGGCATCTCGAATGACCCCTCTCCTCCAAGATATCGATATAAAGGTAATTTTTGCTCATTGGCAGCTGCATGTGCTGACGCCATGGATACGGCTAGAATGGCATTAGCTCCAAGTACACTTTTGTTTTCCGTGCCATCAAGCTCAGTCATGGCATTATCAATTGCAGCTTGATCGCTTACTTCCATGCCAGAAAGTTCAGGGGCAATTTTATCCAAAATATTTCGTATAGCGCTTAATACTCCCTTACCCAAATAACGTGATGAATCGTTATCTCGCAATTCCAATGCTTCCCGGATGCCGGTTGAGGCACCTGATGGCACCATTGCTGATCCAGTCGCGCCAGATGCTGTTTTCACTTCTGCTTCAATTGTCGGGTTACCACGCGAATCCAGAATCTCGCGCGCACATATATTTGTTATTTCAGACATTACACTCTCTAGTGTGGATTTATTATTGGGAAAGTTTCTTAATTTCTGTATCGATTGATTTCAACTGACTCAGCAAGATTTTTATATCACTTAAGGGCCAGGAATTTGGACCATCACTGAGAGCCTGATCCGGATTCGGGTGGGTTTCCATGAACATTCCGTCAATACCGACGGCAATTGCAGCACGTGCAAGCGCAGGTATGAATTCTCGTTGTCCGCCTGAGGTACTTCCCTGACCACCCGGCAATTGAACAGAATGTGTAGCATCAAAAATCACCGGACATTTATTCTCACGCATAATTA
>JABHFC010000139.1 GCA_018676275.1 Gammaproteobacteria bacterium
TGAAAGATAAACAGACCCTATTGTAGGATAATCAGCTACTGCTCCAGAATGGCTCGCATGCCAAACTTTCAAATCGGACGCGAAATGTTATGAAAAAAGCAATAAAACTTTCAATCATTATCCTGCCTCTAATCATTGTTAATGCTGTTTTAGCCACAGAAGTTCAGGTGCTGAAAGCTTCCAGAATGCTTGATGTTGTAAGCGGTTCAATTATCTCCCCTGCAGTACTTGTTATTGAAGGTGGTCTGATAGTCGCTAGCAATCCGGACACCTTACCCATAGAGGCAAAGGTGATTGATCTTGGCGACAGGACCTTATTGCCCGGGATTATGGACATGCATACTCATGTCACGCTCGATTATTACAATGGTGATCATTGGACAACAGCACCAGTAAAGGAAACTGCTGCTGACTGGGCTTTGCACGGCGTCAAATTTGGCGGTGATATGCTGATGGCTGGCTTTACCACGGTCAGGGATGCAGGCACTTTCCCAGGCTTCCCGGATGTTGCCCTTATGCGGGCTATAAACGCAGGGCATGTTGTTGGACCTCGTATGTTTCCTTCCGGTCATTACCTGTCGATAACCGGGGGACATTGCGATGTGACAGGTTTCGCTCCGGGTGTAATGGAGTTGGGACCGAAACAGGGTATAGCGAATGGTAAAGCCCAACTTTTGGAAGCGATACGTTACCAGGCGAAACATAGCGTAAAAGTCATAAAGGTCTGTGCTACCGCTGGTGTATTTTCAAAAGGTGATAGTCCGGGAGCACAACAATATTCAGATGAAGAGTTAAACATTATCGTTGAAGAAGCTTCGCGACATGGTTTAAAAGTGATGGCTCATGCCCACGGCAGTGAAGGTATTATGGCAGCGGTAAAAGCCGGAGTAGCGTCAATAGAGCATGGTTCAATGCTGACGCGAGAAATTGTCAGGGAAATGAAAAAACGAGGTACTTATCTTGTGCCGAATATGTTTTTGAATGATGTTCCTTTACCTCCGGAAACGCCATTATCAACAGTAAAGAAAAACGAGTTTTTGAAACCCCATGTAGAAGCGGGTTTTAAACTGGCATTAAAGCATAAACTCAAGATTGCCTTTGGTACGGATGCGGGAGTCATGGCTCATCGGGACGCGAGACTGGAATTTTATGCACGGGTAAGCCGGGGCATGACGCCACTACATGTTCTGCAGACGGCCACTATAAATGCAGCAGATTTACTTGGTGTCAACGACAGGGGACAATTAAAGGCGGGTATGCTTGCTGATATTATTGCTGTGAATGGCAATCCGCTGGATAACATTCGGGAAATGGAGAACGTAGTATTTGTAATGAAAGGTGGTGCAATATTTAAAGCGCCACAGGCTTTTTAACAGTAACCAGGAGGAAGATACTTATGAAACATAATTATTTACTATTGGGTTCAGTACTTTTGATGCTAGTCGCGTGTTCAGACTCGCAGGAATCTGTTGATATGGAAGCGACTAAAAAATACTGTGAACAAACCGGTGGTCGTTTTCTCGAAGGAAAGGGTTGTCTGCCATCTCCTGAACGATATGTTGAAGTATGTAAAAAGCAGGGTTTGAAATATGATTCGACACTTGATGGCTGTGTTGAAAATTAGAACTGTACTAGAACATATTCTACCTTAAGTTGTTACCCTCTGCTTACCTCAGCTTTATGCCAAAAGGAGATATTCATAATTACAAAATGATAGGTATTATTTTTATTAAAAGGTCGTAAGCATGACACGTTAAGAAAATCAGCTTGATACTTGCTAATCGTTTACTGTCACCGGCACAGTTTCGATGTCATACAATCGATCCTCTTCAATGTTGCTTTCGTGTGCAGCAATCTCCTCCTCCACGGCACCCGCTTTGTCGAAACGTGCAATATGAAAAAGAGCCTCACCTTCATTGACAAGGGGCATATTACTCACACAAATAATGATACCGTCAAATGCGGCGGTCAAAACAGTTTCTTCTGAAGAGAATGGAGCTGAGATTACACCAAGAGTATCGCCAACCTTAATACGGGAGCCAAGTTTTACCAGCGGTCTAAAAATACCATCCATAGATGCTCGAAACCAACTGCTTGAATTAGCGATATACGGTTCTGCTCGTACAGTTTTGATGCGTTTTGACGGTAGCATGCCCAATATGCGCATCACGCTAACAATACCGCGGACACCGGTAACGATAGAACGCTCATTTAGTCGGAGCGCCTCACCAGCCTCGTAAGTAATAATTGGAATACCTAACTTACCTGCTTCACAACGCAAGCTGTTTTCGATTAGTCCGGAATTTATTATAACGGGAATTGAAAATCCTTCCGCCATTTCTCTAACGCCGGGCTCGTCCAAAGCAGCGCGAACCTGGGGTAAGTTATCTCTGTTAACGGCAGCCGTGTGTAGATCGATAATATGAGTACAGCGCGAAACGATTTGGGTAAAGAATATGTTGGCGACTCGCGATGCAATAGATCCCTGTTCACTGCCGGGGAAGCAGCGATTCAGGTCACGCCGGTCTGGAAGATAACGGGACTGATGGATGAATCCGAACTGGTTTACCACTGGCACTAATACAAGAGTCCCATGTAAGTGCTTCAAAGAGCCAAAGCTGCGCATACGCCGGATGATCTCCACGCCGTTTAACTCATCACCATGAATCGCGGCACAAATTAACATTGTCGGCCCAGGAGAGCGTCCATGGATCACCTCGACTGGCAAGTTCAATGGCGTGTGCGTGTACAAATTGGAAGCAGGTAAGTCAATTTGTGTTCGCTCACCCGGCTGCACAATCTGACCAACAATTTCGAACGGGCTGGCCCTGGATCGTTTTCTACTCTTAACAGACGGCGATTGATCTGTACCAGGACTACTCAGTTTTGTTGTTGTCATCGCTGGTGTCTGTTCCTTCTTCATGTTCATCTAACTCTTCGGTTTGTAAGTCTTGCACTACAGGTCGTCGGCGCCGGCGCGTCTTTTTCGGAATCATATCCCGCATTAATTCCAGTTTTCCAAAACAAAGCAGCTTGTCTTCCGCTTCGAGTATTCGCTCGGCACGGGGGTTTGGAATAACCTTGTTACCCCGATATAGAGTGAGAACGTTGATGTCTTTTTCTGGCAAGTCGGAATCTTTAATAGAAGCACCGACGAAGTTCGAACCTTCAGGTATGTAGATTTCAGTGACACCGTAGCCCTTACTAACGGTCAAGCGTTGCCTGATATCGATCTCGGGAAAGTCCACCTGGGCGGAGATGTAATCGATCACTGCTCCAGCGATATCCAATTCGGTACATCTCTCTATGCCCTCCAATCCCGGTGAGGAATTGACCTCCATAATCTGTGGACCATCCGCACCTTCGAGCATATCAACACCGGCCACCTGCAAGCCCAGAATCTGCGCAGCTCGAACCGCAGTTTCACAGTATTCATCAGAGAGTTCTACCGCTTCCGCGCTACCCCCTCGGTGGACGTTGCTACGAAACTCCTGGCCCTCAGCGGTGCGACGCATTGCAGCCACCACCCGATCACCAACAACAAATGCGCGAATATCCTTACCCTTACTTTCAGCGACAAATTTCTGCACCAACACGTTTTGTTTTTGAGCTTGAAGCATCTCAATAATGGATTCGGCAGTTTTCATGGATTCAGCAAGAAGAACACCAATACCCTGGGTACCTTCGATCAGCTTGATCACCACTGGTGCACCGCCCACCCTTTCGATGGCAGGGATCACGTCCTTCTTGTCTCTTACAAACGAGGTTCGTGGGATACCGATGTGATGACGACTTAATATCTGCAGACTTCGTAACTTGTCTCGAGAATTTGTAATGCCATGCGCAGTATTGGCGCAAAATACGTCCATCTCCTGAAACTGCCTGACAACGGCTGTTCCAAAATAAGTAAGCGATGCGCCAATCCTGGGTAAAACCGCGTCATAAGCGCTCAACGGCTTTTGCCTAAAATAAAGGTCTGGCACACCCCTTTGCAAGTCAATCGCAAATTTGAGCGTATCCAGCACCTTTGCAGTATGTCCACGCTGCAAGGCGGCTTCTTTAAAGCGGCGAGTACTATAAGATTTTGGCCCTCGTGATAGTATGGCAAGTTTCATATTGTATTATGCACCTTTACGTCGCATTATCGACGATGATGTATGGCGGTCTGCTTGTCAGTCTAACTCAATACCAGATTATCAGGATAACAAAACGTCAAATATGAAAAATAAGCTTTTGACCTTCGGATGGCGTGAATGGGTCGGATTACCCGAATTGGGAATCGAGCGAATTAAGGCGAAGGTCGATACCGGTGCCAGGACTTCTGCATTACACGCTTTCAAGCTACGTCCGTATAAACAAGATGGCGTTCAATACATTGAATTCAGTTTGCACCCGCGGCAGAAAGATCTTGAAACCGTAATGGTGTGCCAGGCCAGAGTCGTCGATCAACGAACAGTAACAGATTCAGGAGGACACAAAGAGGATCGTTGGGTCATCTCCACGCCTTTATCTATCGGGCCTCACGAATGGCCAATTGAAATTACCTTAACTGCCCGTGATGACATGAGATTTCGAATGTTACTCGGTCGCAATGCACTCAAATCGCGAGCGCTGGTCAACTCCGCTAAATCGTATTTGGTTGGCAAGAAAAGTCCAAAACAGGTAACCCACATCGACGACTCGGAAGAATAGATACAAAGACTTGTAGCAGGCGAACTATTTATAAAAGAAAATTCTTTGTTGGATTGCCTGGCAAATTATGAACCGGGTTATTCAGTCAAAGTGTTCTTCCGTCGTATCCGCATAAAGAAAATATATTAGTGCGTACTCATCATCAGTCATTAGAATTCAACAATTTTACATAGCGATGGGGGTAGGGGATTTCAATACTATTCTCTTTCAGCACATTCCAAATCATATGCATTAAATCAGCCCCGACTCGATTCGGTCCATCATCAATACCTTCCATCCAGAATTCGACCAGGATATTGATTCCGGAATCACCAAAGCCAGCAATTTCTGCATCCGGCCTTTCCTCAATAGGTAGTTCATCACCACTCAAAACTTTTGGATGCGTAGCAACTACTTCCCGGACTACTTTGAATAAAAGATCCAGATCAGTGTCATAGGCGACAGTGAATTCGATGGGATAACGCTGCTTCTTGTTTTTGTGCGTCCAGTTAACAAAATTAGTAGTAATAAACTGTTCATTTGGCACCATGATGTCCTTGCCATCATAGGTCTCCAGGATTGCTGAACGCATATTTAGTTCACGAATTGTACCTGAACGTCCATCTTCCAACTGAATATAATCGCCGGTCGTTATTGATCGATCCAGCAAAATAATAATCCCGGATATAAAATTTGAAGCAATAGCTTGCAATCCGAATCCCAGACCAACACCCAGGGCACCGCCAAACACTGCCAGCGCGGTCAGGTTAACTCCCAGTAGTTGTAGCAGCAGAATAAATACGACGACAACTACCGTAACTTCAAATAGTTTCGCGAACACTTCCCGTGTACCAACATCAAGATCCTGCTGGCTATGGATTATTTGTTTACCAATGTTGTTTGAGATCCGGCCTAACCAGAAAATAACAGCACCAAAAACAAGTAACCTGGTGACACCAAAAGCAGAAATATGAATACTACCAATTTGAATCGAAATTGATTTTAAATATTCCGTAACATCATCGAGCAAACCAAATACTTGCAAAAACACTATCGGAATTAGAATCCATTTGATGAAAAATTTTATGTATTTTGTCTTTATGAATCGTTTAAGTGCGATATATAAGGTCAGTACGACTGCAAGGCTTACAGCAATTTTTACTACCTCGCTTTGATGGATAATTTTTTCACTCAGATCAACAGCCATACTCAAAGTTAATACAGTCATCAAAGGAAACAGCATGTCAGCGAGAGCGTAGATATTCTTGCGTAGGCGCAACAGAGGACCTTTTTCAGGTTGCTTGTTTAGGATGGGTGAATATTTTTTTAAAGCCTGGGCGAGACTAAGTGACACGATGATTGCCAGCAGAATCAGCCCGCACTGTGAATAGAACTCTGAACTGCTAGTCCAGTCAAGCGTCAGTCTGGCAAGCTTTTCTATTTTCGTTTTTAACAGCTCAATGTCCACGTTGAAATACCATCCAATTTCGTAAGGAATATACTCCTTATATAAGATGCCAATTTATGACAAAGGTCAACGCTTTATTATGAGTTGCTGGAGGTCAGATATGCCTGCTTGAAATTACCGTCGGCAGCAGATCTTTTTACCATTTAAAAGGAAACAACATTGGTACCTTTTGTTGATAATTCTTATAAACATCACCAAAAAAGGTTACCAGGTCACGTTCTTCGAATTGCAGCGCAATATAAATATAAACTGTAGTCACGGCGGCAAATAATAAATGGCCTGTTGTCATAGTCGGCGTTGCCCAAAATGCAATAACAAAGCCGAGCATGATCGGATGACGACATAATTTATACAACCCGATTATCCTGAAATCCAGATGACTATATTCCTGACCTTTAAAGTTGATATAGACCTGGCGTAAGCCAAATAAGTCAAAATGATTAATCATAAAAGTAGATAACAACACAAACAGCCATCCAAACCAGAATATGCTAGTCAAAATCATGCTACCCACAGGCGATTTAATATTCCAGATGATTCCAGGCATTTTTTGCCATTGCCAAAATAGCAAAAACAATAACAAGCTGGATAACAACACATAAGTACTTCTTTCAATCACCTCAGGTATGAAGCGGGTAAACCAGTGCTTAAATGCCGGTCTTGCCATAACGCTGTGTTGAATGGCGAACAAGCCAAGAAGGATCATGTTAATAATTACCGAAGAAACTACAGGACCCGCATCGCCTGAATCAATTGTTTTGGGGACAAATATATTACCCACAAAAGCAATGGCATAGAGAAAAGAAAGAAAGAAAACGATATAGCTGACTACACCATATAAACTTACTAATATTCTGCTCATAAATCCCCCCAGACTTTGGCTTTTCGTCAGCAAAAACTACTCTGTATTTTGTTCAGGTTCAAGCTATTACTATTGTTGTTTCATGCTTGTCGCAAACCCCTTTAAGCAGATAAGCCTTTTATCGCATTTTGAGCAACTCGTATTTGTTCCCTGGCAACCATTTCTAATTCATCATGCCGGACAATTTCTGGTAAATTTATACCAACTTCGCTTTTCAATATGGCGATTGACTCGGCGTTGAAATGGATACTGCCATCATCTGTAATCTTATCAATACCATCGCGCCTATGAGCCTGTTTCATCAAGTCTTCAGCTTCATACTGTTGCCACTCCGGAGGCAAATTCAATTTAATCTCACCATCTTTAATGGAAACTGGATAGCCGCCAGCTAAACCATTTGGTGCGGGCACATGCAAAGATTGTTTTAAGCCTTCTTCATTGAACAACATCAAGACCAGTTTTGCAGCCAACAAGGCTGTGGTACTGGAAAAACCTGCGCCGGGTTCGTAACAGTTCACTATGGCTTTATTCATTAACTTACGCAGGTCTCCTAACTCTTGTGTGATATCACTGTCTTTATGGATAACCTTGAGCAAAAATGGAGCATCGTTCTGATAGCCTGGTTCTCTGGGTGCAACCCAGTGAATATGGTGGGCGACCAAAAAGATGGATAACTCATCGTTGTTAATCTTACGGTCAGTAGAAATTTGATGTTTTATAGCGGCCTCAATTAGGCCAACATTACCGGCGCCTGCTATAGGTAGTGTTAAGTCATAATGCTTTTGCAGGCTATAGATAATTGGGATGGTAATGTCCGGTAAATTTCCAACAATTAGTTTCGCATCTACCTCACTTGTCGCCAGAGCTTGCGCAATGATTTTAGGTGCGAGGACTTGCACAGGGGCAAAGGCTCCCAGTCCTGCCCGACTAATCTTTTCGTAGTTTGGCAATTGTTTGGCCGCATCCCATGTAAATGGAATAGCATAGTTAACAACTATGTCGGGTTTTTCTTCTGCCAGTAACTCGACGACTCTATCCTTATCTAGTACATCGAGCTTACCGTAAATTTTGATTGAACCAGTCGCATCACCATCTGATAACCGCTTATCTACTACTATCCTGGAAATAATTTTAGTTAAGCGTTCACTATCAACAAAATCTACCGCAACAATATCGATATTACGATTCAATAA
>JABHFC010000140.1 GCA_018676275.1 Gammaproteobacteria bacterium
ATCCAGGTAATCAATAACTTTAACTGTGCCATTAATCGCGTCACCTTCTTCATCACTGGTAAGTAATAAGCCAACTGTCCCGGGATGTTTCGGATTACTGGCGACAAAGTCTTCCAGAGAAGTGACCATAGCAGCGACGCTACCTTTCATATCAGCTGCACCACGACCATAGAGATGTTCATCTCTTATTTCTGCTTTAAAGGGATCAGATTGCCATTCCTCAAGCTGACCAGCCGGGACTACATCGGTGTGACCGAGAAAGGTGAAAACGGGATCGCCGCTACCGTGACTGAGCCAAAGGTTATCAACATCTTGAAAACGCAGATGTGTTGCAATAAAGCCTGCTTTCTCCAGGCGAGTGGCAATAAGCGCCTGACAACCGGCATCATCCGGTGTGAGCGACTGCAAATTAATTAATGTTTTGGTAAGTTCAAGTGTCATTAGTGTAAATTTAGAAACTCAGGAAAATATTGCTAATAATTCTTTCACTTTATTTCGGTTTTCAGCGTTACAACTTATGTTTCGCTGTACATCAAACGAGCTGATTTTAGCATTTCCTTTTCTATACAGTTTTCGTATTTCTTTTGTGTCGTGATTTGATATGACTACACGCACACCTTTTTTTGCAAGTTGTTCCGCTTTTTCCGCCAATATTATCTGGTCATCCCAATTGAAGCCACCGACATGATAATCGGTAAAGTAGGAAGTTGCACTGAGGGGAACATATGGAGGATCACAGTAGATAACATCACCTATTTCCGCCTGGTCCATAGTGTCCTGATAATCGGCGCAATCAAAAGAGGCAGTTTTGGCGGCTTGAATGAAATGTGTCATCTCTTTTCGAGGCAGGAGTGGTTGTTTGTAACGACCGAATGGGGTGTTAAACACACCTTTACTGTTATAACGACAGAGTCCGTTATAGCAATGTCGATTCAAAAACACAAAAAGAGCGGCCCTCCTTTTTTTGTTCTTACACGAATTAAATTCGTCACGATAAATGTAATATTTTTCTTCGTTATTATTTTTATCGCTAAATAACGTGTCTGTATAATCGATAAATCGTTGTTTCCCACTGCGTAATTGATCATAAAGCATAATCAAATCCGGGTTGCTGTCGGCAAGTAAACTATGTTTAAAGTTTGCGTTGAGGAATACTGCGGCGGAACCAACAAACGGTTCTATCAGGCGATTGCCAGGACCAAGAGCCAGAAGGATTTTTTCCCGGAGTCGGTATTTTCCACCTGGCCACTTTAGAAATGGTTTCAGGCCTTTGCTGATAAGTATTCTTCCGGAGTTAAGGCTTTAATGCTCAAGGCATGAATCTCTGTCGGCATCAAGGCATCTACGGCAGCATAAACCATACGATGGCGAGCCAGAGTTGCCTGACTTTCAAATTTCTGTGAGACAACTGCAACATTAAAATGACCTGCGCCGCTGGCGGCACCCGGATGGCCTTTATGTAAGTGTGACTCATCTATGATATCCAGCTGTGTCGGTGAAAGGGCATCGCTGATTAGCTGCCTGATTGTTTCGACTCTATCCATTAGATTATGCTGGCATGGTCTTTTTGAAAGGTTTCACAGTAACTTTTTCATAGACACCAGCGTGAACAAAGGGATCATCCTTTGCCCAGATTTCTGCATCTTCCAGGCTGTCAAATTCGGCGATAATAATACTGCCGCTGAAACCGGCAGGACCAGGATCTTCACTGTCGATCATTGGATTTGGTCCGGCCAGTAATAATCGTCCCTGGCTCTGTAAATCCTGAAGCCTGACGACGTGTTCCGGTCTGGCACTCTGGCGTTTTTCCAGACTATTCTCACTGTCATCACAATAAATGCTGTAATACATAATTTATTCCTTCTTTTCCGGTTCAATCTCGATCATATAGCGTGACAGGTACATCACCAGACCAAGAATAAACACAAAATTTATACCCATGATCCCGAAAACCTTAAAAAAAGCCCAGGTCTCCGTAGCGTAATTGTAAGCGACGTAAACATTGATCAGACCAAGCACCATAAAAAATATTACCAGGCTGATATTTACCCGTAACCATACTGCGACAGGCGCTTCAAACATGTGCCCCATTAATTTTTGTGGGATGTTGTTATTGCCAATAAATTGGCTACCCAGACAGATGAGTGCAAATATCCAGAATACGAGTGTAGGTTTCCATTTAATGAAACGTTCATCGTGCAGGAATAATGTTGCAGAGCCTAGAACCAGTACCACCAGGAAAATCAATACATATTGTTTTTCAATTTTACGGGTGAAAAACCAGGAAATAATAATTTGTAAAAAAGAGGTGACGATGATGACCTTGGTTGCTAGGTAAATTCCCTCTTCTCTGTTTTCAGGAATAAACATCGCGATCAGAAAGGCAGCTGCCGGAAAGAAGTCGAACAAAAATTTCATGTTTTAGCGTAATATCTGAAAAAAAAGCAATCTTAACAGAATATTGTAAAAACAATATGGGTCAGTACCTTGAAATTCATAAAGATAATCCTCAGGCAAGGCTAATCAGTCAGGCTGCGACAATTCTTCGTAGAGGTGGTGTTATCGTTTACCCAACGGATTCCTGTTACGCATTAGCCTGCCATATTGGTGATAAAACCGCGATGGATAGAATTATCCGTCTGCGACAACTGGGGGAGCGGCACAATATGACGCTGATATGCCGTGATTTGTCCGAGATTAGTAGCTTTGCCAAAGTTGGTAATGCCGAATTCCGTTTAATCAAATCTCTCACACCGGGACCTTATACCTTTTTATTAAAGGCGACGCGGGATGTACCGAAGCGACTGCAACACCCGAAGCGAAAAACAATCGGCATACGAATACCTGATAATAAAATTGCCCAGGATCTACTGGACAGTCTTGGCGAACCCCTTCTTAGCACCAGCCTGATTTTGCCAGGAGACGAATTTCCCATGAACGAACCAGATGAGATTGAGCAACGTTTGATAAAGGAAGTTGATCTGGTTATCGATGGTGGACATGGAGGAATATCCGAGACGACCGTGCTGGATTTAACTATGGACGAGCCGCACGTAGTCCGTGAAGGTCTGGGCGAAATTAGTAATTTGCTCGATCTTGACTAGGGTCTGTTTATCTTTCATCTTCGGCACTGCTGGCGACTCTTTTTATCTTCAGCAAGGCAGAAGGAGCGCCGTGTAGTCACTCTACATAAGCGACTGATAACGCAGTTGA
>JABHFC010000017.1 GCA_018676275.1 Gammaproteobacteria bacterium
CCTGATTAGACAGGTTGGCTGCATGCAAAAACAATGCAGTCGATCGATCACTGATTGAATTTTTCAGTCTATTCGCGCGTGCCACGAAACCATTATGGATTAAGCGAGAACCGATGTAGCCATAATTAACATCATCGCCGAGTTCCCTGTAAATCCAGCTATCCTTATCCAGCAGCGGATCATGGGGAACGAATATTTCAAACAGCTTGTTCGGAGTAAGGCCGTCACCACGACTGCGGCTGCGAGTAGCCATCATGTTGAAATTGTCCGTCGATATTGCCCCGCCCTCGGCAAAGTTCCGTAGTCCACGTTCATCCAGTGCCAGCGACACAACAAAGTCTTCCACACTATTCAAGCCAAGGCGGGCATAGTGGTTTAAGTGTTCATTCAATGGTCTGCCGGTACGCGCGATCTCGTGCTCTATCTTCAAGTCGGCATCGGATGCCAGTAGAAACAAGGCACCAGGATTAGGCTGATAGGCACGAACGTTGGTAAAAACCTTAAGCAAGGTCGCCGCCAGGGTGCGTAATAGTTCTTCATCCACAAACTCCGTGTTCATCCATTGCACGAATACGCCGTCTTTGTGTAAGTGATCTTTGGCGATTGCCATGAACTCCAGGGTATATAAATGGGATGCGCCAGCCGTCCATGGATGTGAGGGCTGCGAAACGATAATGTCATAACGCTTCGAGCTTAAGCGCAGTGCATTACGAGCATCATTTATAATGATATTGACACGCGCATCAGCCAGCGGGTCGTCTGAACGAAATGAAGATACCGCGCGGTTTGCCTCGATCACTTCCGGTTCCAGTTCGATGACATCAATATCCTTCACCGAAGCAGGTGCCCCTTCGAGGGCTACACCACCACCAAAACCAACTACCAGTAGTGACTTTGCATCAGGTCGTGCCGCCACTGGCAAGGCGGTTAACCAGCGTTGATTTTGCAAGGTCGGTGGCGCACCCTTTGCCTCAATCATTGCTTCAGCGAGTCCATTGGTGCGCAGATTCATCCAACCATCTTTGTCCGACATCAATACAGTAGCAGAACGCCCTACTGCAAAATAAACTTCCTTGCTATCGCGGTAATCATCATCGCTGGCAAATCCGGAAGCATTGAGCACCGCCAATGGCCTGTCGGGATGGTAAACAAGCACAACACCCAGGATAAGTGCGCCAACGACTCCAACATAGGACAGTCTTAGTGGTGTTATCGTAATCAGCGTCCACAGGCAAAGCGTTAGATTAATAAGCAGGGCGAGGCGGATTGAACCTTCGAAGCCAAGTAAGGGGATCAAATAAAATCCAGCGAACACGGCACCGAAGATTGCGCCAACAGTATTCCAGCTATAAACCCGGGCTGTGGCGGTACCTGCATCGTGTTCATCCCGCGACAGAATTCGAATCGCCAGTGGTAGTGTTGCGCCAATAAATACTGTCGACGGTAGCATTACGATCGCCGTAAAAAGAGCATCAGAAACGAGTTCCCTTGTATCGGGAATCGCGTGCTCCATCCATGCGTAGACTGCTACTGAGCAAAGACCTATGGCAACCTGCACCATGGCGAACACCCACGCGGCCTGCTCACGGGTTCTCGCAAAACGACCAGCAAATGCACCGCCTATGGCGATACCGGAAAGAAAGCTGGCGAGCATCGTGGAAAAGGCGTAAATACTGCCGCCGAGCACATGGTTGATCAAGCGAGTCCATAGTACTTCGTAGTAAAAGGCATTGGCGCCGGATAGCAGCATGATCGGTAGAATCCATGCCGGCTGTTCAGACAACACTGTACGCACTTTTTGCGCAAAGCTGCTTGCTGAAGAAAACCAGGGAGTCATACAGCAACGAAGGAAACCCATGTGCGCCCCATGGTTCAGCGCGGAAGCCGGGACATTATCTAATGGCTGAAGATGCCGGGCCAGGCGTGCAGCGATCATAAACACGACAAGGTTAATAGCAACGCCGACCCAGACGGTTCCCTTTAATCCCAGCACAGGTAACAAGACGAAGCCAGCTACCACGGTTCCAAACACTGCGCCGATGGTATTGCTTGCATAGAGCATCGCGACACGCGGTCCAAGTTGAACATTGCTTTGTACAACATGCCGTATTAATAAGGGTAGAGTCGCACCCATAAATCCGGTGGGAATTGCCAGGATCAGGAACGCTGTGACCAAATAGAACATCGATTGTCCTACGTTGGCTGCATCCGGTGGTACGGGCTGATCACCAAGCACGATCGTGTAAAGTGAACCCGCAGCAATCAACAACCAGGGCACCGCCAGGGCGGAAATAGCAATGCCTGCTTCTAACAAACCGTAAACGAGCACCGGTCGAGTCACCCGGTCAACAAAGCGCGCGGCGATACTGGCACCAAGGGCCAGCCCCCCCATATAAGCCGCCAGCACCGTGGCAACAGCAAGTTCCGAGGTGCCGAACGCGATTGAGAATTGTCGCAGCCAGGCAGTTTGATATAAAAGTGCCGCAAATCCGGACAGAACAAAACAGGCAACGACTCCGGTAAGAATCCAATCGTTCCCACTCCCATCCACCCGTTCAGCCTGGATTTGAGCGGACTCAGGTAAGGCTGGCGGAACTGCACTCGACTTCGTCTTTGTGCGTCGACTCGATCGTTTAGCCATCTACCACATTACCCTGTAATAAGATCTCCTGAATCTCATTTTTTTACATAGAATTTCAGTTTAATTGTCCTGCCCGGTGCCAGTGTCAGATTGAAATGGACCGAATTGAGAGAAATCAGAGAATGCCTGTTGTAGCTCCTCCTCATGATTCATAACAAAAGGACCATGCCAGACAATATCTTCTTTTATTGGCAGACCTGCCATCAGCAAAAAGCGAGATGCCCTTTCTGACTTAACTGCGATTCTTCCAGACTTTTCCAATAATACTAATTCTCCAGCTTTGGCGACATCATTGAATCCAATTGTTATCTGATCTTCAATGACAAACAATAAAACTGTATAACCCTCAGGAGGTGAATAAATAAATTGACCACCTTCTTGCAGAAAAACATCCAGGTAGACGGGTTTCGATGGTCTGCTTACAGGAGGTAAAGATCCAATGGTCTTTTCAAACTCGCCCGCTACGACACGTATCTCAGCACCTGAATCATTTACCGCTACCGGGCTCTGTTCAGCAGACGACTCATCATAAAATGGGTCATCAAATTTATTCGCAGCTGGCAGATTAATCCATAATTGTAAACACCAGAACAACCCTTCTGTCTGGTCTGGCACCTCATCGTGAGTAAGTCCACTGGCATTAGTTAACCACTGGGCTCCCAATGGTCCGACATAACCGTTAAAACCTGCACTGTCTTTATGTCGTAAGGTTCCTGCGATCATATAGGTTAAAGCTTCAAAACCACGATGTGGATGTTCTGGAAACCCACCTGCGTACTCTTCAATTTTATCGCTTTTTGTTTCGTCAAAAAGAAGAAAGGGATCGGTAAGAGCATAATCTGCAGGTACAAACCAGCGCGTAATATGCGTGCCTGCACCCTCCCGACGAACATCGACCGGGAATCGATGAGTTACGCCTCGAGTTTCCTGTTTGGCAGACACTCTAAACCGGAAGAGGTGACAACAGTTTAAGTTTACGGGTTCTCAATGCTACTTCTCTGTTCGATATAAGCCATGAATCATCAGAGTTTAACCATTCATCTTCATAACGCCCAAGTACATAGAGTTCACTGCTACCATCGTCAAGGGTATGATAAAGAGAAAAGCTTGTTGATGTGGTAGCAGCATTTCCGGTGATTAAAATCGTGTCTACTGAAATAATGCGGGTTTGCTGAACACACGCTATTTCCCATTCGTGCTCGTTCATTGCCGCTATACGCTCCGCAAGTTCATCTCGACTACGCTGCATCCAGATCATCTTTTTTTGTAATTCAGGTGCAAGACAGGTAATACTGTAATCGGCCTTATCCGTAAATAAATCCAGAAACGCGCTGTAGTTTTGATCATCCAGATAACGGGCGGAACGATGCAGAATTCTTTTCAGCGACTCTTGAGTTTCGAAAGTCATTGAACACTATTTTCAGGTTCTGATCCCAATTGATTTGGCTGTATTCCTGTCAGACGGCTCCACTCCGCATAAAATTCGCGAAGCGGCGCATCAGTCATCGGTCCACTTTCTTCGCGTGCAATGACACTATATTGGCTGGCACCTGAGATCATATTTTGCATTTGAGTTTCTACTGCCCACACGTCCTCGGCAAGATTTGTTCCTGTTGGTCCCCATACCTGATTGTGATGTCGAATACGTTCTGCTCGAACAGATTCTGAATCGCCTCGAACTCCCAGACCACGGCATTCAAGTATGGTGCGATCAGGTGTGATTGGGATTAATGAGTCAATTCTTACAACAGTAGAGCGACAGTTAAGCATCATGTCCGGAAAAAGATCTACCACCACATGGCCACTGGGTTGCATGCCGGGTAGCGTGTGCGAATCACGATCATCAAACTTGTGTTGATCGTATTCTATCTTGGCCTGTTCCAATGAAATATGTCCCCCCGCATGACATTTCCATTGACGTTTACGATAGTCTTCAAACGCTACACCGGTTGTTCGGTTCAGCACATGTAATAATTCATGGTAGCCTTCGCAATTCGTCTCGACAAACATTTTCCAGTTAGCTTTCAATTCAGTACGATGAAAATGAAATACTTCGAGATCTGCTTCACCAAATGGAATACGTATTTCCTCTATGACTTCTTCCCCAAGATAGTTCTGAAGAGATTCGACATTGTCATCCAGACAAACAAACAACAGATTATAAATCGATTCGACCCGCACTTCTCGCAGTGCAGTTGTATCTTTACTAACACCAGACTTCTTGTAACCTGCAGGTTGAGAGATGGTTACACAACGTCCCTGACTATCATAACTCCAGAGATGATAAAAACAGGTCATGTTCCCGTCTTTTAGATTACCTGCTGGCTTGCGTATTATTCTTGCACCACGATGCGCACAACTATTATGAAAAGAACGAATAATATTATCCTTCCCACGTAATAAAATAAGTTCACACCCTGCTACATTTACCAGGCGATAATCTCCAGACTCGTTTATTTCTGAGCTGTGGCAGACAAATTTCCAACGCTGGGAAAAGATACAATCACGTTCCTGTGCAAAGACATCAGTATCAGTATAAATACGATTATCAAGGTAATGTGAGACCGGCAAATCGGGTCTTGTCATGCCGTCAAGTCTGTCTGGTTTAATCATATGTGTGAGGAAGAAGGTGTGAATGATTTATTGAAATAATATCAACAATGTTTCTTTATTAGAAATTACTATATGCTTATTATTTTGGTGATGCAATAACGTGAGGATGTCATTTGAAGACTGTTGAAACCTCGCTGAACATACTCGCCTCATCAATACAGCGATGCAGGAAAGTTATGACAGTGACCAGATTAATAATATTTTCCACCCTGTTATTGCTAAGCAGCTGTGATACAGGATCTGACATCGAGATAATCCGTGCCATTAGCATGCTACCAAGACAAACAGATTACACTCGAGATTTCGAAAAATGGATAGATGAAGTCAACGAGCTTGGCGAGGGCAAATTCAAAATTATTTTTGTTGGTGGTCCGGAAGCAATCCCTACCTTTGAACAGGCGGATGCATTGAGAACAGGTGTGGTACACATGGTATTTGGTCCTGGCACTTATTACATGGGTTTACTACCAGAAATTGAAGCCTTGTTTGCCACTAATCTGTCACCGCTTGAAACCAGGATGAATGGTGGCATTGAATTAATGGATAACATCCATCAACAAAAACTGAATGCCCGGTATCTTGCTCGCGGCCTTTTTATTGAATTCCACTTGTTCACTCGCGAGCGTCCAATCCTGGATAGTGAAGGGATCCCCGATCTGAGTAACAAGTTGATTCGTGGAGGACCTGTCTGGCGCGATTTCATTACCGGACTGGGAGCAGATTATGCCAATGTCGCAGCGCCAGATGTTTTTATGGCGCTGGAACGGAACATGATCCAGGGCGTGGGTTGGCCTATCATTGGTCTTGAAGACGCATCCTGGCGACAACATCTGAATTACCGCATCGACCCCGGGGTGTTTTCCAGTGACATGGGTATTATTTTCAATCTTCAACGATGGCATTCTCTGTCACAGCAAGTTCAGGAATTGCTGGAAAAAGCTGCGATTAATTATGAAATAAAGAGTTATAGCCGCTTTCAGGAATTAACCAGAACCCAGGATAAACAAATGCGTCAAAACGGTATGCAAATTCTAAGTCTGAATGAAGGTGGGGAAAAAAAATACCGGGAGCTGGCGAATAATGTTATCTGGAGTCGCTTGCAAAAACGCGTACCAGAGCATTATGCAGAATTGCGACGTAAATTTTATCGAAGTGGAGATAGCGATTAATGAGCGACAAACCGCAAAGCCCATTTGAACAGCTGCTTTTTACAATGTTTTGTACTGGAGCTTGTATTCTCGCCCTGATAACTCTGTTCATTCTGTATGATGTCATTGCCCGAAATGCAGGTATTCCTACATTTACCCATACCCTGACCCTGACAGAATATGGTCTTTATTACACCACTATGCTCGGTGCACCCTGGTTGGTAAGAAAAAAACACCATATCTACATGCAACTTATTACTGCCATGGTACCGCTTAAGGTTCGCCCCTTTGTTTCGAAATTAAGCTACCTGTTATGTACTCTTACCTGTGCGCTGATTTGTTATTACTCCGGAGTCGTAACACTTGAAACCTTTCTTCGCGGCGATCATGAAGTCCGTTCCTTCGATATGCCGCGCTGGCTCGTTTTCGCCGTTATGCCAGTTTCTTTTTTTTTATTGACCGTTGAATTTGGTCGTTTCCTTGTTGGTATCGACGATATGTACGACGGTGAAATTGGTATTCATGAATAAGGTCGAGCCTGTCTGATATGTATCTCGCCTGGTTTATAGCATTCCTGCTAATGCTCTGCATTACAATTACGTTTATCGCACTAGGATTGCCGGTTGCTTTTGCTTTTCTTGGTGCCGACCTGGTCGGTGCCATGTTGTTTATGGGTGGTGATGCCGGCCTGGAGCAGCTGGTAAGAACCGCAGCCAATGCATTAACAAAATTTGCACTGGTACCTGTGCCCCTGTTTCTTATTATGGGTGAATTGTTTTTTCATACCGGTCTTGGCTTTCGCGCCTTTAATGCGCTGGATAAAATGTTGGGTCGCCTGCCGGGAAGATTGTCATTTGTGACTGTCGGCGGTGGCACCATGTTTGCGGCCCTGTCTGGCTCCAGCATGGCCTCTACTGCTCTGCTGGGAACATTGATGGTGCCGGAGATGGCCAAACGAGGTTATAAGAACCGTCTTTCCATCGGCCCCATTCTCGGTGTCGGTGGGCTTGCCATATTGATTCCACCGTCGGCTCTCGCTGTACTGCTGGGTAGTCTTGCCCATATTGATATTGGCAAATTGCTGATCGCAGGCATCCTGCCTGGTCTGTTGCTCGCAACACTCTATGCATTGTATATCGTTATCAGCATTCAACTAGATCCTGATTCTGCACCTGCCTATGACGTCAAGGCAACGCCACTGAAAGAAAAAATATTACTGATGTTTCGTGATGTTTTGCCCATGGGCTTCATTGTATTTCTTGTTGTAGGCATGATCATCTTGGGCTGGGCCACACCGACGGAATCGGCTGCCTGTGGTGTCGCCGGTGTTATCATACTAGCGGCCTGTTTTCGTTGCCTGACAATCAAGGTCATTGTTAAATCCTTTCTCGGTGCCACGCGGGTAACGGTGATGATGTTTATGATCATTCTTGGTGCTTCAACCTTCAGCAAAGTGCTTGCGTTTTCCGGTGCCACAACCGGCCTGGTGGACTGGGTCGCAACTTTATCCATGACACCGATTGTCGCCCTGCTAACAATGTTTTTTATCATGCTTATGCTCGGTGCGTTTATGGAACAATTGTCGATGATGATGCTGACACTCCCCATATTTGTACCATTGGCGCACTTTTATGGATTCGATCTAGTTTGGTTTGGCGTTATTATCTTACTGGCCCTGGAAATGAGCCTGACCATGCCTCCCATGGGTTTACTGTTGTTCGTAATGAAAGGTGTTGCACCGCCCGGCACCCGTTTGCAGGACATCTGGCTTGCAGCAATTCCTTTCATGCTATGCGCTGCACTACTCCTGCTGCTTCTGATCCTGTTTCCCGGAATAGCAACATGGTTACCAGACATGAGTAAACACGGGTAACACGCAGCAACAGATGCAGGAGAATTAAAAAGACGCTTCACTGCCATCATTAATCAACTAAATAGAGAGGAGTAAGTGTAATGATCGATTTAAGTCAAAAAATCGCTGTTGTTTCCGGAGGTGCGACACTGATTGGAGAAAAAATTGCCGAAGCCTTTGTGAATTCGGGTGCGAAAGTAATAGTAGCCGATATTAACGATGAAGATGGCAACAAACTCGCTGATAAACTTGGCGATAACGTTCATTTTATTAAAACGGATATTACCAGTGATGAAAATATTGACTCCTGCATTAGTGAATCGATAGCGCATTTCGGCGGTATTGATTTTCTCATCAATGTCGCCTGCACTTACCTCGATAACGGTGCCGATTCGAGTCGTGATGAGTGGCTTACGGCATTGAATACCAACGTCATCGGCGCTGCGATTTTTACCCAGAAAGTCACTCCGCAAATGAAAAAAAGAGGTGGAGGCGCCGTTGTAAACTTCGGTAGTATCTCTGGCAAACGTGCTCAACCCGGACGTATGTTATACGCGACTTCGAAAGCAGCCATTCTCGGAATGACACGTAACCAGGCCCTGCTATTGGCTGAGGACAATATTCGTATCAATTCGGTATCTCCTGGCTGGACCTGGTCGAATGTAATTCGAGATTTCAGTGGCAACAACCGTGAAAAAGCCGATGGCGTAGCAGAACCTTTCCATCTTAACAGTCGCCTGGTAGACGCCGAGGAAGTCGCATCAAGTGTCGTTTTTTTATGTTCTGATGCAGCATCCGGTATTAACGGTACTGACCTCGCTGTTGATGGTGGGTATACGGCGATTGGGCCTGAACAAAAAACCGACAGGCTTCCTGAACTGGCCAGTTGATAGCGGATTGCTACAGGAGTAATGGCTGGCGACTGGCTGGCTGTTTTTTATGTTTTCGGCAAGGTGACGCCGGTCTGGCCCTGGTACTTGCCGCCCCTGTCCTTATAAGAGGTTTCGCAAACTTCGTCTGATTCAAAAAACAGCATTTGCGCGACACCTTCATTGGCATAAATTTTTGCCGGCAAGGTTGTA
>JABHFC010000141.1 GCA_018676275.1 Gammaproteobacteria bacterium
AGTGCCGTAGGTGTTAACAGCTTTATTGGCTAATTTATCTACCGACGCTGGGTCAGTAAGATCAGTTTGAATAAATCTTCCTTCGCTACCGGCTTCAGCAATTCGTTCAAGGACAGATTCTGCAGCAGAATTATTTCGACCGGCGATGATGACCTTTGTACCCAGACGCGCAAAGGCAACAGCAGTCGCAGCGCCAATGCTGCCAGTGCCGCCTACAATAAGAGCAACTTTGTTCTCCATATTTACAATCACCAAATTGAATCAGGAAATTACTTCCAGCTTGAGTGTTTTGAGCTTGTAATGAGTAAGCTTGATTTTATATCAATTTTATATTGAATTTCTATGGATTAATATTCAAGACTGAATTTATGAGGATGGACTTTCAACAGATTTATTTGTGCGACGCACAAATGCAGAGTTATCGATCTTTAATTTTGCCGCCGCCCTGAGTAAGACAGGAGTCTCAGAAATAGCTCAGGACTTTAAAAAGTTTAGTACCAGTTGTTCAAATTCCTCTTGATGCTCCACTTGTGCCCAGTGACCACAACGTTGAAAAATGTGCATGCGGGCGTTTTGCATAAGCTTCATCATTTGCAGGCCAACTTCTAAAGCGCCGCCCTTATCTTCATGACCCCAGACAAGTAATGTAGCTACAGCTATTTCATTTAGATCAGAATATAAATCGCGTCGTGGCAAACCTAACAAACGCATTTGTCCGGGATCCCGGCTGGCCTCAAATCGCTCGTTCAGGGTTTCTTCGGTAACCAGACTTGCATCATAAAGTAGACTCTCTACAAGTCGACGCATTTTTTCCAGGCTGGGTCCTTCACCTGCATAATAGTTAATGATGTTATTCAAAGCCTCCTGAGGTTGAGGTTGAATAACAATACCGGCAGAAGTTGGCTGACTGCCAATCAGGACAAGATGTTTTATTCGTTTCGGATTATGCAATTCAAGACCTAGCGCTGCCTGACCACCGAGGGAGTTTCCAATAAGGTCGACAGCTTCATCAATACCTATCGCAGATAAAAACTGGTCGAGCATACGACCCATGTAATCGAAGAAGTCTTCTATTAATGCATCATTAAATTCGGATTTACCGTAACCAGGCATGTCTACCATTATCATTCGATAGCCAGCTTGAGTAATTGCCGGAATATTTTGCTTGAAGTTACTCCATGCGGAAGCCCCGGGTCCTCCACCGTGAATGCAAAGTAAAGGTAGGCCTTCACCTACATCGTTATAATGAATTCTTATGCCGTCGACCGTGGCAAAATGACTTGAACTCGATTCGGTAAAATTTGATGTTGTATTCATTGGAGTTTAAAGATTGCAAGTTGTGATTTACTTGATCATTCTCTGCGCCCGGAATACACAATCGGGGTAAATGACCATGTGTTTCAATGTATCACAGTGCACCAGAAAGTAACAACAAGGTCACGATAGCCATTTCTTAAAACATAGCAATGTGTAGCTACTGACCATATCGTCCAGCAAGTGTTATTCTCAGTTAGGGGAAATAACAATAATGAATTAAGTGGAGAAACCCAATAATGATAAGACGAATATCCTTTGTAATGATTAGCTGTATTTGTGTCACGGCTTCTCATCTGATTTGGGCACAGGATCATACGCAGGCACGTTCAATGATTATTTCTGAAAAGGGTATTGTAGCGAGCGAGCATCCTCTTGCCTCGCAGGCAGCGGCGATGATCCTCGCCGAAGGTGGTCACGCTGTCGATGCTGCTATCGCAGCAAATGCTGTGATGGGTGTTGTTGCACCTATGTGGAATGGTATCGGTGGTGATCTTTTTGCCATTGTCTACGATGCCAAGACTGATTCATTGCATGGTCTGAATGCGAATGGCTGGGCGCCGGCAAATCTGACACTTGAGCAACTGAAATCTACTGATGTTGAACATCCAACCGGAATACACGCGGTTACGATACCGGGTGCTGTCGCCGGATGGGGAGTTTTGCATGATCGTTTCGGTAATAAACCGATGTCGCGATTGCTCGCTGCTTCTATTACCTATGCGAAAAATGGGTTTCCCGTCGCAGAGCGTAACGCGCGTGCCTGGTCCATGTTTAAGGAAATGTTAGCTGACAAAAATGCGAAGGCGCTGTACTTACCCGATGATCTCGCACCGACAATCGGACAGGTATTTGAAAACCCTGATCTGGCCTGGTCGCTTGAGCAGATCGCCAGTGGTGGCGTAAACGCCTTTTATCGTGGCGAAATCACCGGGCGGATACTTGCTTACTCCAAAGCGCTTGGCGGTAAACTATCTGCCGCGGATTTTGATGAATACAGACCCGAATGGGTAAAGCCCTTATCGACTGAATATCGTGGTTGGACGGTTTACGAATTGCCTGCACCTACGCAGGGCATAGCCGCATTGAGTATGTTGAATATATTGGAAAACGTAGCCTTGCAGAAGTATGGACATAATTCAGTTGCCTCTCTTCACAACATGATAGAGGCGAAAAAACTGGCTTATGCCGATATGGAAAAACATGTCGCCGATGCACACTTCGTTACGATACCCAATGCTGAAATATTATCAAAACCCTACGCCCAATCACGTGCCAGCTTAATCGATCAGAAACGTGCAAACTGCGATGTTAGTGCTGGTACCTTACCGGATCATGGTGGTGATACCACTTATCTCAGTGTTGTCGACGCTGAAGGTAATATGGTGTCGTTGATCCAGAGTATCTATTACCCGTTTGGCTCTGGGTTAGTGGCAGAAGGCACCGGTTTCGCATTACAAAACCGCGGTCAACTATTCAACCTTGATGTAAACCATCCAAATGTTTTTGCACCGCGCAAGCGTCCATTACACACAATTATTCCGGCATTTATGGAAAAAGATGATGTAAAAATTGCGTTTGGAATTATGGGTGGTTGGAATCAGGCTCAGGCGCATGCGCAATTTGTATCCAACATCGTTGATCATAAAATGAATATTCAGGCGGCAATGGAAGCACCCCGTTTTTCGAAATGGACCTTCGCCGGTTGCGATGTAATGATTGAAGCGCGACTGAAAGAACCCATACGCGCAGGTTTGACCGGGCTTGGGCACGAGCTGACAGTAAAGGAAGATTTCTCCGAGTATATGGGTGGAGGGCAGGCAGTGAAGCGCAATTTTTCCACGAAAGTTAATTTTGGTGCATCAGATCCCCGTAAAGATGGTGCGGCGATACCAGAACCTTTAGCAAAGTGAGATGGGAAAGCTATGATTAAAAATTTATTCAATAAATTAAAATTACTATCTGGTAATTTTACTAATCTCGTAAAACAAAATACAAACACCGCTTCACGGAGGCGTTTTTTGGGTGGATTGTTGACAGGTTCTGGGGTGGCCCTGATTCCAGGCTTGAGCCATGCAGCGAAAAATAAGCACCCCTCAGGAGGAGCAATATCTCCGATAATTGACTCCACCCTGCGTGCAGATTTTTTATTCACCAATGGCCATGTTATTACATTGGACGGGGACTCGAATATCAGTGAAGCAATCGCGATCCGAGGTTCGAAAATTATTGCCGTCGGTAAAACCGCTGAGTTAGAGGCGCAAACATCCCCTGAGACTCAGCGAATCGACTTAAAGGGGCGTAGCGTCCTGCCTGGTTTTTTCGATACACATCCACACATGGATAGGGAGGGGCTAAAAAGTTTGGGTGGTGAGTCACTGGCCGATGCTGACTCAGTGGCCGCCATTGTTGAGCGAGTTGCAGAAGCGGCGAGCAAAGCGAAGCCGGAAGAATGGATTGTCTTTATGCCCATGGGGGCACCGCCGTTCGACTATGTGAATAATCCAAAGTTGCTTAAAGAAGGACGTTTTCCTAATCGTCATGATCTGGATAGGGTTGCCCCTAATAATCCGGTTTATATTCGTAGCGTCTGGGGTTGGTGGACTCGTCCTCCTTTTCCAGCGGTGGCTAATAGTCAGGCCTTGCGTCGTTGTGGTATCACTGCTGCTACTGTTGATCCCTATAACATCAACATAGAACGGGATCGCAGTGGCAATCCAACGGGAGTGTTTCTTGAAACCAACCGCACCTCCTTACTCGAGCACACCCTGTTCCGTGATCTTCCACGTTTTAGCTATGGAGATCGCCTGGAATCGATACGCATTGGTTCAAAAATCTACAATGGTTTTGGTACAACATCAGCATATGAAGCGCATGGGTTGACGCCGGATTTACTGCGGGCTTATCGTGAAATCGACGAGCGCGGAGAGCTTTCGGTGCGCATGTCCGCAGCACTGAGTCTCCCTGCTTCTTCCATGAGTCGTGAACGTCTTATAGATGTCCTGGACCAATGGGCACCAGCGGCGGGTGGTCGAGGTATGTCCAGTGGCAACTTCCGTGTTTCAGGGGTGACACTTGACCACGCTGATCCAAAGATTGCCGCTGCAGTTGCCGCGGATTATCCGAATGTGCAATGGGCGGGAAAGTACGCACAAGGCATCACTGAATCTGAATTCGTCGAGATTGGTATAGAAGCGGCTAAACGCAAACTAAGGTTGAATTTTGTCATTGCGACGAGCCCTTATCACGATATTGATCGAAAACTTGATATGCTTGAGAAGATTGACAGAGAGGCGTCAATCAAAGATTTACGCTGTGTTGGTTTTCATATGATCAATGCAACACCAAAACAACTTCGCAGGATCCGTGAATTGGGCCTGGTTATTACTATGACACCTTCTTTCATCTATTCGCAGGCAGCGGAACTCCGCTTGGACAAACTTGGTCAGGATGCCTGCCCCATGCGTGAGGTACTCGATGCAGGGATACCATTGACACTGGGTTCGGATAATGTGCCTCCATCCATGTTTTTCACTGCCTGGGAAGCTCTTGTACGTTGGGACGAGATAGGACAACAATATCTTGGGAAAAGTCGATTAGAACGGGAAGAGGTACTGCGCATGTGCTGCCAAAACCCGCATTACCTGAACTGGGAAGAAGACAGTCGAGGTATCATTGCAGCTGGTATGGCTGCCGAATTAATGGTTTACGATGCCGACCCGCTAAGTTGTGACATTAACCTGCTACCCCAACTGACACCCGTGTTGACCATGCTCGATGGTCGAATTGTGTATGACGCGGGTTCATAGTAAAGAAATTCTTGGCCATTGATAATCAGATAGAGGAATTGTCATATGGCTACGCATCATTGTGGCGCGCGATGATGCGAACAAAAAAGAAAGTCGGCCCCGCGCTTTGATAATTCGCTTACGGTGCTGTATTTCCTTTATAATTTAAATATTGTGAAAATTCCGTGTGTGCAAGAAAGACTTATCTACTGAGGAAATGTTATGAGACCTGTTAATTTTAAAAAGTCAGTAAGCAGTAATAAGTTGAATTTAATTAGTTTCATTTCGTTACTTCTAATTTCACTAATCATTAACGGCAACGCAGTAGCAGCTGAGTGGACAATAATTCACGCTGGGAAACTACTCAGTGTGCCTGGTGAGCCAGTACTTACGGAAAAGAGTATCGTTATTAAAGCCGGGACAATAGAACGTATCGTTGATGGTTATATTAAATCAACGGAACTTGGCGCTGTAAAACCGGAAGACGTATCACTAATTGATTTATCCGACTTTTTCGTTTTACCCGGTCTGATTGATATGCATACCCATCTTAGTTTGGAAATTACTCCACGACTAAGATATGAGGGAGTTGAGAGGTCTCAGGCTTACCGGGCTCTACGTGGCGCCAGGAATGCTAAACGTACACTGGATGTGGGAATTACCACGGTCAGGAACGTCGGTGGAGGACAGGAAATGTTGGCATTGCGTGATGCCATTGCTGAAAATCTTGTTATTGGGCCAAGAGTATTTGCCGTGGGCGGTGGGATTGGTGTAACGGGAGGACACATGGACACACATGGCTTGTTGCCGGAAGTTACCGATCTTATTGCACGACCAGAAATCTGTGACGGGGTTGCTGAATGTCGTCACTCTGCACGACTTTTAATTCGTAAGGGTGCTGATCATATCAAAATTGCAACAACAGGCGGTGTCGTCTCTGAAAGTGGTGCTGGTTTAAATCAGCAAATGTTTGAAGATGAAATCAAGGCCATCGTCGATACGGCACATAGTATGAATCGTAAAGTTGCAGCGCATGCTCATGGCCTTGACGGTATAAATGCTGCGTTACGTGCCGGTGTAGATTCAATCGAACATGGTACTTTTCTTGACAAGGAATCAATACGCTTATTTAAACGAAATGATGTATACCTGGTACCGACGCTGTTAGCTCCTGCACTTTTAGGTGCAAAGATGCTGGGCGAAAATTCTCCTTTGCCCTTACCACAACAGAAGAAGGCAAGATTAGCGATGACACGAGCAAAAACATATGCACGTGACGCGCACAAAGGTAATGTAAAAATTGCATTTGGAACCGATGCCGGTGTTTTTCCCCATGGTATGAATACTAAGGAATTCAGATACCTTGTTGAATGGGCAGGTATGAGTCCGATGGAAGCTATTAAGACTGCAACCGTCAACGCTGCAGATTTGCTCGGGCAGTCTGAAACACTTGGTACCTTAAGTGTTGGAAAATACGCCGACCTGATTGCCGTAAACGGCGATCCACTAGCAGATGTTACCGAACTCGAGAACGTGAAATTTGTGATGAAAGAAGGCGTAGTTTACAAAAACGATAACAAGTCCGATTAATTTTATAAGAATCATTATTGCTATCTAACTATCCGGGAAGCTAAGCAACAACAGCCAGCTGTTAATGATTTGTATGGTAGTGATTACATTGGTCGGGGTAGCGAGATTCGAGCTCACGACCTCTGCGTCCCGAACGCAGCACTCTACCAGGCTGAGCTATACCCCGAATGTGTTAGTGTGTTCTTTCGACAGAAAAATTAGCTAATGAATGCAGTGCATCAAGGTAAGCCGATGCCGGTAAATCTTTCAAAGTATTGATTGCTTTGTCAGCCGACTGTCGAGCAAGCTGCGCGGTGTAAGCAATTGCATTTGTTGACTGAATTGCCTCCTTGATCGCGTCTATGTTATCAAGTCCTCCGTTTTCGATAGCCTGCCGAATCAATGTTGATTGTGATTCATTACCGTTCCACATTGCGTAAAGCAGAGGTAGGGTAGGTTTACCTTCAGCCAGATCGTCTCCAATGTTTTTTCCAAGGTCTTCTGCGGTAGCACTGTAATCGAAGACATCATCAATCAGTTGATAAGCCACACCCAGAGATTTTCCGTAGGCCGCCATCGCCTGTACTTCTTCTGAAGAGCGCTCGGAAATAACAGCCCCGATCTCGGCAGCAGCTTCGAAAAGCTTGGCTGTCTTATCATGAATGACCTGCAAATATCTTTCTTCAGTCGTTTCCGGGTCATGGCGGTTGAGCAATTGTTGTACCTCACCTTCAGCGATTGTATTTGTCGCCTGCGACAGAATTTCCATGATTTGCATGGAATCAATGCTTACCATCATCTGAAAAGCCCTGGAATAGACAAAATCACCGACCAGTACGCTGGCTTCATTGCCCCAGCGCTGGTTAGCTGTGGAACGTCCCCTGCGTAGTAGTGATGCATCGACAACATCATCATGCAACAAGGTTGCTGTATGGATAAA
>JABHFC010000142.1 GCA_018676275.1 Gammaproteobacteria bacterium
ACCTCGGCCAGCGATAAACGACCCCATTCCGCCAACATGGTCATTAGTCCACCTGGCGTACCGGGCGTAACAGCAGCTAGCGGGCCCAGATCAGGCGGATACTGATAGCCTTTTTCCCTGAAAAATTCTGCTGTAGCGCCAGTCGGTGCTACGCCAAGGGCATTTATGCCAATGACCTTTTTTTGATTCGGGTTATAGATGAGCGCCTGAGTTTCTCCGCCCCATGACAATACATCCCACATGGTACTGGTGGTGGCTAACATGGCAACAGCAGCATCCACAGCATTTCCACCTTGTTGGAATATCATCGCGCCACTGGTCGCAGCCAGTGGTTTACCGGTTATTGCAACCCAGTTTTTTCCATGGAGTACAGGTTTCTGCGTGCGAGCATTTATATTTCCTGCAGGAAATAAATAAATTACAAATAATAAGAGTGATAAGCGATAGTCTAAAAATTTACTGAAATACCTGATATTTTGCACGTGTATCTCCTGAATGCCAGAATAGAAATTGATTACATTATGAGCTATGCAAAGTTAATTTCCCATTTAAAGAACTACCAGGAGGGGAAAAATAATCAGGTTAATCAGACCTGGTGGGCGGCGAGGAAGGTGCTTACCGTTCTCAGAGCATGTTCTTTTATTTGACTATTAGTAGGACCTGCGGAGATATTATAAAGAGTACGTGAAAACATATAATGCATCAGCATTCCCGTAAAGCTTATTGCAGCAGAATGAGGATCTATTATTTTAAGCACACCTCTCTCATTTTCGATAGAAAAATATTTTTCCAGCTGTTTAATACTTGACGCTGGACCATGCTCATAATAGACGCGAGCGATCTTGGGGAATCGATTAGCTTCAGCAATTATCAGTCGACGCAGGGCAATATGTTTCTTTGTAAAAACCACTTTCAGTCTTGATTCTGCGTATTCCTGCAAAGCCGTTTCCGGGGGATCATCAGGGTTTAACTCATTGGTGAGTCGATTACGAACCAGCTCATCAACAACAGTCGCAAACAGGTCTTCCTTGTTCTTGAAATGCTTGTAAATAGATGCTTTGGAACCACCAGCACGTTTGACGACTTCGTCCATGGTTGTACCGCCAAAACCTAATTCCAGGAAAGCAGATAGTGCGGATTCAATAATGCTATCGCGTTTGCTTAAACCAGTTTTCTTTTTCGATGTTTTTTTCATTAAGTCGGGTTGAGCTAAACAGTAAGGTGCGGTGTGACTATATAATTCATAGTATCGCACGTATAAGACCATGCTATTTTTAAAGTAAAAAAGTATTGAATAAATCGGAGTATAGCAATTATAAAAAACAACATGGTTCTTATGTTATTAATCTCTACTATTAAATCATGCTTTACCGTTTTTCATATTTACAATTGGCTAATATTGCTAGTCATGTTATGTAGATAGAGAACATCACTCATGGAAAAATTGCAGATGCAATTCGCATTGAGCTACCAGGGTGCTGACATGGAACCATGTTCAGCATGGAAATACTCAATAGCAAAGACAGTTCTGTTTCCTGGAAAATATAGAGCTCTATTAAAAGAAAATGACACTGTTGACCTCAGCTATTCATTATCTGATTTACCATGTAAGCCTTCAATTTTCTATTCGCTTTTCCAATGAAATAGCCCACTACGATGGCTTTTCATGTTAGCACTAAAATCACCGCTTCTGTCCGTAACCGGGTTTATCTTATTGTTTTACAAAACAATTAATTAGTTTTTTGATGTCGGGGCTATTTTTATAAATTGGATTCGCTCTTACAGCTAATAAAATATATATCCTTGTAGGTGATTATTGGAGTTCGTAGATTATGGAGTGATGGCGAAATGTAGCGGAATAAGGGAAAATGGCTTTGATTAGAGATAGTTAACAATACTGATTCGTATTAACGAAGTGATTTTTCTAAGTTGTATTAGGGTTAAGGATACAAATTTAGCGACGGATTATAAGCAGGCACATAGGAAAATGTGAGGGAGCGGTAATGAAATACAGTGAAGTAACGGTCCAGAATAATGGACATTAGGGAGTTTTATGAAAAGCTTCAGCCGGGGTCGCTGCTAGTGTACCCGGGTGTTCGCTTGCTAATGAAAGGACTCATTTGTTTTTTATTTGTCTTTAATTGTTTGCAAATATCAGCACAGACAATTGAGGGACTAACAGATGTCGAAAAAGACTGGTTAGAGCAGCATCAGATTATAGATATAGGTATAGACGGAAATTGGCCCCCTGTCGATTTCATTGAAAACGGAATTCATAAAGGCATCCTCGCCGACACATTAGCCTTATTAAGTGGCAACCTTGGCATAAAATTTAATGTTGTAACCGGCCCAACTTTTCGGGAGATGGTAGGCAAGGTACAGTCTGGTCAACTTAAAGTCGGGGCAACTATTGTAAGAACAGAAGAGCGTAGTAAAGATCTTTGGTTTGCCGAGCCATATTATGTTGCAAGAAAAGTGATCGCAACCCGGCAAGAAAATAACGACATCCAGACAATAGAGGATTTATATGGCAAGACTGTTGCCATTGAGGAAGGTTTTTTTACAGTTGATTTAATCCAGGAAAATCATCCTGATATTAATTTACAGTTTTACGATACCTCTCTTGATGCATTAAAGGCCGTTTCCTGGGGTAAGGCTGATGCATATATCGGTAATCAGGCAATTATTCATTACCTGGCTCATGAAGAACAACTGGCGAATATTACCGTTTCAGGTGATCCAGGCTTTGGTGCAGCAGGTCAACTATTCGCAGTCCATCATGATGAAGAATGGTTTCCCCTTGTAAGCATCCTCAATAAGGCTCTGAAATCTCTCACCGTTGAACAAAAACGTGATATCCAGCAGCGATGGATGGGTTCAGTTAATAAACCACTAACACAATCGATTAAATTAAATGCTGAGGAACAAGCCTGGATAAAGGCGCATCCTGTATTAAGGGTAGGTGGCCAACCAACCTGGCCACCTTTCGAATATTTGGGATCGGATGGTCAGCTTCAGGGTTTTACCTATGATTATTTACAATTAATCGCTGAGCGTGCAGGGCTAACATTGAGTTTCGATATTGAGCCGACATGGGCAGAAGAGCTACAGCGCATTCGTGATGGTGAACAGGATCTTATTAGCTCGATTGCGAAAACGCAGGAACGAGAGACCTATATCCAGTATACCTTTCCCTTTTTCCAAACAGCCTTCGCAATGATTACCCGTAAAAATAGCCTGGTCGAAGACCTGGATGGACTTGAAGGTAAAACACTGGCATTAGAAAAGGGTTATTCCGCCGTGACCTGGATTAACGAGAATTATCCGGGAATGAATTTATTTCTTGTTGATAGCACACCCGAGGCACTGGAAGCTGTAGCAACAGGAAAGGCTGATGCTTATCTCGGATCTCGCTCCGTTTCCACCTACTTAATTGGGCGTGATCAATTACTTAATCTTAAGCTTGCATCCATTTCATCCATTCCCCCTACCAATTTACACTTCGGAATGCCCAAAGGCGCTGAATGGAAACCATTAGTGGGTATATTGAATAAGGCATTGACCAGTGTTACCGCGGAAGAAAAACGCTTGCTTCGCCAACAATGGTTGGGAGTAAGCGATGAAGAGGTCAGGGATATCGGACTGACATTTGAAGAACGTAGCTGGCTTGAAGAACATAAGATTTTGCGACTCGGGGTGGATCCAGACTGGAGACCAATTGAATATATTGATGAATCCGGTGAGTTCAGAGGTATGAGCTCGGAAATAATAAAGTTGTTGTCTGATCGGCTTGATGTGGAAATTGTTCCTGCCAAGGGTCTGAAATGGCTGGAAGTTCAGGATAACATTAAGGAAAAGAACCTTGATATTCTATCTGCTGTAAATCGTTCTCCCGAGCGAGAACAATATATGAATTTTACCAGTTCCTACTTCAGATTTCCTTTTGTCATTTTTAGCACAAATGATTCAGAGTACATAAATGGTCTTGAGGATTTACACGATAAACGCGTTGTCGTGGAAAAAGGATATATCACTCAGGAACGTCTTAGTAGAGATCATCCGGAAATTCAACTTGTTCTTGTAAATAATACGAAGGAAGCTTTGGAACATATTTCGGCCGGTAAAGTTGATGCTTATGTAGGTACGTTGGCAATCGCCAGCTATTTAATTAGAGAAAATGCAATTACCAATCTAAAAGTTGTCGCACCAACGCCATATGAAAATGAACTGAGAATCGGAGTACGTAAGGACTGGCCCCAGCTCGTAGGTATTTTGCAAAAAGCTCTGGATAGCATAGATATCAAAGAAAAGAACCAGATAAGACAAAACTGGTTGGCTGTCCGATTTGATAAACGTATTGACTACAGTCTTTTGTGGCAGGTCGTAATGGGTGCCGCCATTCTTCTACTACTAGCGTTGCTCTGGATAACCCAAAGTCAAAGACGCAATAAGATACTTGCTGGAAGTCAGCAGCGCCTGGAATTGGCGTTAAAGGGTGGTGATCTGGGGTTTTGGGATACTGATCTGGAATCCAGAAAGACTGTTGTCAATGAACGCTGGGCAGAAATGCTGGGGTTTAAACTTTCGGAAGTTGATGATACCGAGGAGATATGGCGTACGTGTATTCATCCGGATTTCCTGGAAATGGTACTTAAAGCAGGAGCTGACTATCGTGAAGGTCGTAGCGATAATTATGAAGTGGATTACCAGGTCATCACAGCTAATGGTGAAATGAAATGGATGCAAACAAGCGGGGCTGCTGTAGAACGGGATGAGCACGGTAAGGTATTACGAATGGTTGGCACGGTAGCGGATATTACAAGCCAAAAAAAATTGACTGAGGAAACACAGCGTGCACGTGACTTAGCGGAGGAAGCTAATAAATTAAAAAGTGATTTCCTGGCTAACATGAGTCATGAAATTCGCACGCCGATGAACGCGATTATCGGACTTTCCCGTTTGGCTTTAGGTAACGATTTGAATGATAAACAACGTGACTATTTTAGTAAGATTCTTGTTTCTGGTGAGAATTTGCTACACATCATTAACGACATCCTCGATTTTTCCAAGATTGAAGCTGGCAAACTGGAATTTGAAAATATTGAATTCAACCTTTCGAAAGTGCTGGAAGATATTTCAAATGTAATTGCATTTAAAGCTCATGAAAAGAGTGTTGAATTTTTAATTAACCTGAACCCTGATGTACCTACGGGTTTGATTGGAGACTCTCTGCGACTGGGACAGATACTCATTAACCTGGTTAATAATGCTATCAAGTTTACAGAACAAGGTGAGATTACAGTAGAAATAGCGGTTAAGGAAAAAAGTGAAGAACGGGCGTTTCTGATGTTTTCCGTTCGTGATAGTGGTATAGGAATGAATGAGGAACAACAGTCAAAATTGTTTAAGGCTTTTAATCAGGCCGATTCTTCTACTACCAGAAAGTACGGTGGTACAGGATTAGGTTTGGCCATTAGCAAACAGTTGGTGGATATGATGGGGGGAGAAATTTGGGTGGAGTCAACCCTGGGGAAAGGCAGTACCTTTTTCTTCAGTCTTCCTTTTGGAAGATGTGAAACACCAGGATTATTACCCAATCAGAATGTTTTACCGGAAGAATTGAATAAATTACATGCGCTAATCGTGGATGACAATTCGACATCACGTAGTATTTTGTCTGGATATCTTGGTAAATTTGGGATCAAAAACAAAGAGGCTGTGTCGGGGACGGATGCATTAAACGAGGTAAAACAGGCGAACACAGGTAAGCGTTTTGATCTAATTCTAATGGATCTTGAAATGCCAGGTATGGATGGTATTGAAACAGCGCAAGCTATTTTTTCTGATGATGAAATTGAAAACAAACCTGACATTATTATGGTGACTGCCTACGGTGGAAAAGAATATATGCAAGATGCAAATAAGGCTGGCATATATTCTTTTTTAACTAAACCAGTTAATCCTTCCGCTTTGCTTGATGTCATTATGCAGTCGATTGGATATAAATCTGTATCACTCAATGACATTGCCCAGAAGACTCAAATTAATGTAAAGGAGAACCTGAAAGGAGTTAGAGTATTACTGGTCGAAGACAATGAGATAAATCAACAGGTGGCTGAGGAAATTCTTGAGCTGGGAGGACTGGAGGTTACAACTGCTAACAATGGTCAACAGGCAGTTGACGTGCTGGATACACAATCGAGTAATTTTGATGTCGTACTGATGGACATTCAAATGCCGATCATGGATGGATACACGGCTACTAGTATAATCCGAAATGATAAACGCTTTGCTGATTTGCCTGTTATTGCCATGACAGCGAACGTGATGGCGGGTGACCGGGAAAAAGCATTGGAATCGGGTATGAATGATCATGTTGCAAAGCCAATTGATGTAAATGATTTGTTTAGCGTTTTAGGTCGTTGGGTAAAAGTGTCTACACCCACTGTTAGCGATATTGAAGATTCATCGACGATAAAAAACAATACTGATGAAGTACATATTCCCAATATGAGCTCTCTGGATGTAGAAGATGGTGTGCAAAGACTTGCGGGAAACAAGCAACTTTACCGAACGATATTAATAAAATTCCGGGATTCTCAAAATAGTATCCCTTTACAAGTACGTGAAGCCCTCAAAAATGAAGAACATGATGTAGCAGTTCGACTCGCACACACTCTGAAAGGAGTCTCTGGAAACATTGGTGCCCGGGAAATATACGAAGTGGCAAACTCACTTGAAAAAGCGATAAAAGAAAAGGCAGATGAAGATGAAATTGAATCACAGCTTGTAAAACTGGAGAACGGACTGAATAAGTTAATGCTGGAGCTGGATCAATTAGGAAAGAATGAGGATTTACCAGCCGAAACAAAAGTAGTTGCAGGTGGTGACCATATAAACGAACTCTTCAATAAAATTGCGAAGCAGCTTACCGAGGGTAGTCCAGAAGCAGAATCAACGATGAAAAAAATCCGTCAACAAGTGGACGAGACCAAAAATACTTTTGATTTTGAATCGATAGAAACAAGTATCAATCAATATGACTTCGAGTCAGCTTTAGAATGCATAATCGAAATAGCCAGCAGTCTGGATATTACTATTGTTTCTGATTGATGAATTGTAAAAAGACATCTGCATATAAATTATTTAAATAAATAATTTAAAGAGTTATTAAATGAAACAAGACAGATTGAGTTTCGGTAAAAATATAAATTCACTAGAGGTGTTGGAGTTTATGCCTGATGGCATACTTATAGTGGATAAAAAAGGTGTTATTGTACACGTAAATAATAACGCACTGACAATGTTTGGCTACAGCCGTGAAGAGATGTTATCAAAAAATATTGAGATGATAGTTCCTGATGAACTAAAGATCTCTCATGTGAGTCATCGCGAAGAATTTGTCAAACAAGCAAATCCACATTTAATGAATGCAGGAAGTAATTTATTTGCTACCTGTAAAGATAATTCAAAAATCTCGGTAGAAATCCATCTTCATTCTGTAATGCTAAATGAGGAAAAGGAGCAATTTATAATTGCAATTGTCAGAGATGTAAGTGAACGAGAGAAAATACTAAAAGAAATCGAAAGTCAGAATCACTATCAACATGCTTTACTGGATGCTTTTCCCACACCAATTTTTTTTATGGACGCGGAGGCACGGTTCAGAGGATGTAACAGAGCATACGAAAAGGCTTTTAATGTATCGAGAAAGACGATTATTGGTAAATCAATTAGGGAACATGAGTATGTCCCAATAGCCTACGGAAAGAAGTATTACGAAGAACATATACGAGTGTTGCAACAACATGGCAGCAAACATGAAGAGATCACTCTCGCCTATGCTGATGGGAAAGATCATAACTTGTTATTCTGGATGACCACTTTTGATGATGAAGATGGGAATTTGATAGGACTGGTGGGTTCGCTGATTGATATTTCAGATAGAACTAAACTTGAGAAAGAACTTGTAAAAGCTCGTGATGAGGCAGAACTGGGTAATAAGGCAAAAAGTGAATTCATTGCTAATATGAGTCATGAGCTGCGTACGCCTATGAATGCGATTATTGGTTATAACCATCTTGCATTGAAGAATGAAGGCGATAATAAGAACAGGGCATATCTGGAGAAAGCAGATCAGGCTGCACATGGACTACTTGATATTATTAATGAGGTTCTTGAGTTTTCGACGATAGAGTCCGGTCATCTTAA
>JABHFC010000143.1 GCA_018676275.1 Gammaproteobacteria bacterium
AATTTCTTTGGATCAAATGAAGTGAAATCATAGGCGGGATCAGCCAGACCATTCAGGTTATCCGTAAATCCGGCAGCTTTCTTTGTAAATTTTTCCCAGTCATCCCAGATTTCCTTTTTGGCCTGTGTTCCTTTAACAATACTGTTTGGGACGAAACCTTCAGGAATCATTTTTGATAGATAGGAAATTTCTGCGGCAATTTTATGAAAAGTCGCTTTATCGCCTGCGAATTTTGCGCCAATCATTTTGCCAAACTTGTATTCAATAACATGAAACAGGCCGTCGCGAAATTGATAAGCTTTCTCTTCAGGCGTTCTGGTGTCTTCTTTCGCACTTACTGGTCCAGCCGCTAAAAAAATCGCCAGAATTGTATATAATATCATTGAGTAATTCTTACGCATAATGTTCTCCTAATAAGTGTCCAAGATGTAAAAAGGAATCGGTAACCGCATCAGATACTACATGAAGGATTCATTCTGTTCAAAAAATCGGATCACGATTCAACAGTTTTTCTTCAAAATGCCATTGAGATTTCCATTTCACAATTAAAACCGAAGGATTAAGGAAATCTAAAGAGCGGCCGGGTTTTTCCAGGCGATTAATATTGTTTTATTGGGCTTATCGTCAGGAGTAATGCTACCAAGATAACGAAATAATAATTTCATATCACCCTGATACCTGCCAAAATAAACATATATCGATATTGAGCAAAAGAGGAATGAGTATGAGTGCCGCGACCGAATCAATTGAAGCCAATATTAACCAACCCAGGCCAATCACGGCAAAAACAGATATGGTCTCGCAACGTCCGTTTGACTATGCGCATGCGCACAAATGGGCACCCAATGCCGACTGTAATGATCTGGAGTCCATGTTTCCCCAGCATGCGGATGTTCTATCCCAGGAAAAATTGTGGGAATTGTATGAGAAAGAACTCGGGGAGTGGATGGCCAAACTTTCAAAGAGCAAGGAAATGAATGAACTGGGTAGTCGCTCCATGCCTTTTGGGGTATTTGGTACCTACCAGAAAGACTGGCTGACACCAATCCTGCCCTATGCCAAACGCGCCATGGGCAACAAGGTCTGGGATGTTGATGGTAATGAATATCTCGATTTCAATTTTGGCGATACACCGGATATGTATGGTCATGGCCCGGATAATCCTGCCATTGCAGCGGTAGCGAAACGTCTGCTGGAAGACGGTATTGATTCCATGATGTGTAACGAAGACGCTATCGTTACCAGCCAGCTATTGACTGAAAAATTTGGCTTGACGCACTGGATGCACTGTATGACAGCAAGCGATGCCAATCGTTATGTTATCGCCCAGGCCCGTCATGTTACAGGGCGAAAAAATATTGCCATTCCGAACATGGTCTATCACGGTACCTTAGAAGAAACACAAAAATACATGCCAGAACCCGGTGTGATTTCCCGTTACCATGATCTTGATATTTATTCTTCCCCTGTTGAAAACGGTACCAAGATTTTTCACTGGAACGATCTGGACAGCCTGGAAGAAATTCTTGCTGATCGCAGCGTTGCTGTCCTTATTATGGAACCGGTACTAAGTAACTTCGGCTGGGCATGGCCGAAGGCTGGCTGGCACGAGGGCGTGCGAAAACTCTGTGACAAGTACGGAACATTATTGTGTTATGACGAAACCCATACACTGGGCACCAGCCCTGCAGGCATGGTTGGTAAGCTCGGCTTGAAAGGAGACTTCTGGACCTGCGGTAAAGCTATCTCCAGTGGTATACCAGGGGCCGTATTTGGTATGACGGAAGAGATCGCAAAAAAGATTACAGAAGATCATAACGCAGTTGGTCACCTCTCCGGTGCCGGTCTCGGTTTCCTCGGCAATGCCTTGAGTGGCAACACCATGTCCACACTGGGCTTACGCGTAACCCTTGAAGAAGTGTTTACAGATGAGGTTTTTGCAAAGATATATGACAATGCCGAGTACATGAAAAAAGGTATGGAACGGAGTATTGATAAATACAATGCTCCCTTTCGCATAGAAACCATGGGCAATCGCCTGTGTTATCACTTCCTCCCGGACAAATGTTACGATCCGATCGCGGGCCTGGTACAGATTGGCTTTGGTGGCTTATTCGAATTTAGTCATGCTTACCTGTGGAATCACGGGATCTTGATCATGCCCTACTTCAACATGCTAATCCTGGCACCGGAACATACTCATGAAGATACGGATAATTTCCTCAAGGTCTGGGATGAAATTGTAGCTATCACTATGGGGAAATAAAACCGGAGACTATTTTTGGTAATCTTATTCAGATCAATTCCGGTTTCCATACCAAGATCATTTAGCATGTAGATCACGTCTTCAGTAGCGACATTGTCACTGGTTTATTCAAATCAAGATAGGCATTGATATTTGTCAGTGTTTTATATCAGGCGTGATGATTAGCAGCTAATTCCATTATTATTGATCCGAGTCATATCAGCAGATTTGATTCGTTTTTAGTATTAAACAATGGAACAATATTCAAATTCACAGGCATTTCAGAATCTCGGAACAGATGCTCATAAAATTCCCCTGGAGGAATTCTATGCGACTCTCCGAGCGAATGATAATGGGCTGACTTCCGACGAATCCTCAAGTCGCCTGCTGAATTATGGTAGTAACGAGTTAAACACGATTCAGAAAACCCCCGAGTACTTGAAATTCCTACGTCAGTTTGCCAATTTTTTTGCTTTTTTACTGATGACAGGTGGATGTCTTGCACTGTTAGCGGATTACCTTGATCCGGACAAGGGTAATTTCTATATTGCCTGTGCTCTTTTTGGCGTTGTCGTATTAAACGCTGTATTTACTTATCTGCAGGAGCACCAGAGTGAAAAGATAATGGAAAGTTTCAGGGATATGTTGCCACAAATGGTAACGGTGTCCCGTGATGGAGAATCCACAAAAATTCACGCCAGTGAATTGGTACCTGGTGATCTGATGCTTATCGAGGAAGGGGATCGTATTTCAGCAGATGGCAGGCTGATCGAGCAGAATGCCTTAAAGATCGATCTAAGTAGTCTTACTGGAGAAAGCGAACCTGAGCTACGGCATCTTGAAGCTACCCATGAAAATATTATCGAAAGCAGAAACATGGTTTTCTCCGGCACACTCGTGCAGAGCGGTAATGGTAAAGCGGTGGTATATGCAACCGGCCTGAATACGCAAATTGGCAATATTGTGCAGCTTACACAAGATACTGAAGAGTCTGAAACGCCAATCAGAAAAGAGTTGAAGCATTTTATAAAGATAATTAGCAGTATCGCAATTTTCCTTGGCGTCACTTTTTTCCTGCTCAGCCTGATTCTGGATAAAGGTGCCATAGGTAGCTTGATATTTGCAATTGGGATCATTGTCGCAAATGTGCCGGAAGGATTACTACCAACGGTAACGCTGGCATTGACGATGGCCAGTAAGAGAATGGCGCGTAAGAATGCATTAATAAAGAACCTGGAAAGTGTTGAAACATTGGGCAGTACGACAGTGATATGTACGGATAAAACCGGCACGCTTACGCAAAATCGTATAAGCGTTAATACATTGTTTATTAGTGGGCGAGAGTTTGCTGCCTGGGATCAGGAATTACTCGAAGAGAAAGGTATACGTGAAGCAAGTCGCGTAATGACATTATGTAACAATGCCAGATCTGGTTCGAATGGGGTGTACGGTGATCCCACCGAAATTGCGCTACTTAATTTTACAGAACAGATAGGTTCTCATAATGATGAAGAGCCAGCTGTACGATTGAATGAATATCCATTCGACTCTGCTACCAAACACATGGTAACAGTTAACCAGTCTCAGGATGACAGGATGCAGGCTTTCCTGAAAGGAGCACCTGAAATTGTGCTGGAGATGTGCAGCCAATATCGATTGCACGGGGAGACCATCCCATTGGATGATGTACACCGAAAGATTGTACTACGGGCTTATCGGAGGTTGGCAAAACGGGGTGAACGGGTTTTAGCCCTGGCAATGAAGAACGTTAGTGAAAAATCTATTAAACAGGAAGAATTTGAATTTATAGGACTGGTTGGGATGCTTGATCCACCTCGGCCGGAAGTATTTGATGCGATTAAAAAATGCCAGCGTGCCGGGATTAAGCTCATTATGATTACCGGAGACTATGGTCTTACTGCCGAATCTATTGGGCGACAGATCGGATTATTACATGCCGATGGCAAGGTCATACGTGGTGACGAATTAGCAGCTATGAATGATGATGAGTTGTGCGATCTGCTTGCCAGTGAATCCGAGTTAATATTTGCGCGCACCTCACCTGCACAGAAATTACAGATTGTGAAGGCGCTGCAGAAGAATAATGAGGTAGTTACAGTAACCGGCGACGGTGTTAATGATGCACCAGCATTGAAAAATGCCGATCTGGGTGTGGCGATGGGAATATCCGGCACCGATGTCGCAAAAGAAGCCAGTAACATGGTATTGATGGACGACAATTTTGCCACCATCGTACATGCTATAGAAGAAGGCAGGACTATTTTTGATAATATTAAAAAGTTTATTGCTTATATTCTTACCAGCAATATTCCTGAAATATTACCTTTTATTGCTTTCGTGATACTGGATATTCCCTTGCCCTTAACCGTTGTTTTGATACTGGCTATCGATCTGGGTACGGATATTTTACCGGCCCTCGGACTGGGTGCGGAGCGCTCTGAAAGTGATGTAATGCAAAAGCCGCCGCGTCCAAGATCTGAACGTTTATTGACTCGAAACATGTTGGCAATGAGTTATGGCATTGTCGGTATGATTCAGGCGATGGCAGGTTTCTTCAGCTTTTTTGTTGTGCTGTATGCTGGTGGATGGAGTTGGGGTCAGCAGTTGGCTTCTGGCGATGAGTTATATCGAACTGCGGTGACGGCCTTTTTTGCCTCAATAATTATTTGTCAGATAGCTGATGTGATCATTTGCCGAACCAGACGTCAAAGTCTGTTAACAGTTGGTCTTTTCAGTAACCGTCTTGTTTTAATCGGAATAGCTTCAGAGTTGATTCTGCTGGGTTTAATTAGTTATGTACCGGCGTTTAATACTTTCTTCGGCACGGCTCCGCTTGAATGGTGGCAGCTCTCGTTGAGCATACCGTTTGCAATTGTAATTTTAATTGGTGATGAAATACGTAGAGTAATGGTCAGAAGAGATAATGCTTTTGTTTTGAAATGGCTGACATGGTAGATAATTATTTTGGATGAACATGTTATCCATTCAGAAAAATATTAGCGCCTATAATTAAAGATCCAGTTGAGAACCTGAATGGGTTTTTAACCATCACATAGGCCTTGAAGAACTAGCTACTCCTTTTTGTGGCCAATGCGACTTTCGATGCGGGTTGACGTTGCAGTTGTTCGGAAATATACCAGCTAGTTTCAATGAGCTTATTCAGGTCTATTCCCGTTTCTATACCGAGACCATCAAGCATATAGATAACATCTTCCGTGGCGACATTACCACTGGCACCTGCAGCATATGGGCAGCCACCGAGTCCGGCAACAGAGCTGTCGACCACTGAAACACCCAGTTCAAGACAGGCGTAAATATTGGCCAGTGCCTGACCATAAGTGTCATGAAAATGTATTGCCAGCCTGTTCATATCCACTTTTGTCGCAACTACTTCGAGTAGCTGCTTTGCTTTTTCAGGGGTACCAACACCGATGGTGTCGCCAAGAGAAATTTCATAGCAGCCCATCTGTAGCAGTTTTTCGGCAACATTGACTACGGTCCCGGGGTCAATTTCTCCTTCATACGGGCAGCCCAGTACACAACTTATGTAACCACGCACACGTATGCCTTTAGCCATTGCCGACTCACATACCGGGATGAAACGTTCGAGACTTTCATCTATCGAGCAATTTATGTTCTTTTTTGAAAAGGATTCCGAAGCTGCACCAAATATGGCGACTTCCTCGGCATTTGCTGCAATGGCTCCTTCAAGTCCTTTCATATTGGGTGTCAATACCGGGTAACTGACCTTGTCCTTGCGATTTAGCTGAGCCATGACCTTGTCACTATCCGCCATTTGCGGTACCCATTTCGGAGAAACAAAACTACCTGCCTCGATTACCGAAATACCTGCTTCTGCGAGTTTATGAATCAGCTCAACTCTGGTTGCAACAGGAATAAGTTGTTTCTCATTTTGTAGCCCGTCACGAGGGCCTACCTCAACGATTTTTACTTTAACTGGAAGAGTCATTATAAAAACTGATATTTATTCTTCCACGACGAGTAACTCAACACCTTCATCAAGCATATCTCCCGCCGCATAATGTAGTGTTGTCACTGTACCGTCCATCGGTGCGGTAATTGTATGTTCCATCTTCATTGCTTCAAGGATCAGTAAAGGCGTACCCTTTTTCACGACATCTCCTGCATTTACCAGTACTTCAATGACCTTGCCCGGCATTGGCGATAATAAACTGCCGGGTGTGGCATCTTCATCAGCATGATGATCAGTTTTGTTTATGATCTTAAGTTCGTAACTATTTCCGCTATGAATAATAGTAAGCATATCGTCGGGCATGACCACTGTTACGTGGGTACGAGTTCCATCAAGATCTGCACTCAGATCTCCATTTTTATCCAATGAACCGTTTACATTGATTTGCTTGTCATCTATCTGAAGGCAAACAGTATGTTTTTTGTAATGTGCAATAATTTGATATTCCTTATCATCCTCAGCCAAATAGATTTCTTCGCTACTATCAAGATTCGATTGCCAGGCATTGGTGGAATTCCAGGGTGAATAAGGATCTAAGGAGCTATCTGCCTTGTCTAAGGCCAACTGTGATCGAGTCAACAGAATAAATAAAGTCGCGAGCGCAAGAATATTGTCGTTTATTTCTTCGTTATCAAGAAACAACTGCTCATGGTGTCGCTCAATAAAACCGGTGTCCAGTTCAGCAGCCTGAAATGCAGGATGAGAAACTACAGATGAAAGAAAATCAATATTCGTTGTAACACCAACAACCTGTGTTTCGTCCAGTACACTAAGCATGCGTCGCAAACAACTTTTTCGATCATGATCCCAGACAATCACCTTGGCAATCATCGGGTCATAATGCATGCTCACCGTATCACCTTGTCTGACACCAGTATCAACGCGTACATGACGATTGTCCTGAGCAAAGCGTAGATGCGATAACAGGCCAGTCGCCGGCAGAAAATCACGGTCCGGATCTTCTGCATAAATTCGTGCTTCCAGGGCATGGCCATTAATGGATAACTCGGACTGGGAGCAGGGAAGTTGTTCACCGCTGGCAACACGTAATTGCCATTCCACCAGATCCTGACCGGTAATCAGTTCGGTGACAGGATGCTCCACCTGTAGTCGGGTATTCATTTCCATAAAAAAGAAAGTACCGTCTTCATCGACAATAAATTCTACTGTACCGGCACCGACATAATTTATTGCCTGTGCAGCTGCAATAGCTGCTTTCCCCAAAGCATCTCGTCGTTCGATTTGCATATCTGGTGCAGGGGCTTCTTCAAGTACTTTCTGGTGACGTCGTTGTATGGAGCAGTCTCTCTCAAATAAATGAATGGCATTGCCATCATTATCACAAAAAACCTGGATTTCTATATGTCGGGGTCGCTTCAGATATTTCTCTATTAATACCTTGTCATCTGCAAAAGCGGCAAGGGCTTCGCGTTTTACTGCATTAAGATCAGCAGCAAAATTTTCGCTTGCTTCAACAACACGCATGCCTTTGCCACCACCCCCGGCCGATGCTTTTATTAAAACGGGATAGCCGATTTTATCTGCTTCTGCTTTTAGTAGTGATTCAGATTGGTCTTCACCATGATAACCGGGAACCAAAGGTACCTTTGCTTCCTGCATAATTTGTTTGGCAGTACTTTTTGAGCCCATAGCACTGATTGCGCTGACCGGAGGGCCAATAAAAACGATATTGTTTTTTGCACAGGCTTCGGCAAGGTTGGTGTTTTCAGAAAGAAAACCATATCCGGGATGTATTGCCTGTGCCTGGGTGCGTAATGCAGCTTCAATAATATTATCTACAACAAGATAACTTTGATTGGCGGGAGCTGGTCCTATCCCGATAGCTTCATCTGCAAGAGCAACATGACGAGCAATTGCATCTGCTTCTGAATAAACAGCGACGGTTTTAATACCAAGTTTCTTTGCTGTACGAATGATACGACAGGCAATTTCGCCTCGGTTGGCAATGAGGATCTTGTTAAACATTATTCGTTATATGCTCTGATTATTTAACCCAGGACGGTTTGCGTTTTTCCAGGAATGCAGCCAGTCCCTCTATACCTTCTTCGCTTGCACGAATGTCGGCGATACGTTCACTGGTCAATTGCATCAATTCCTTTGTTACCGGTTTGCCATCGATATCATTGATCAATTGTTTGGCTGCTTTTACGGATTCAGAACTGTTTGTCAAAATAGTATCTATAAGATGATCAATCTTTTCATCCAGTTCGCTTTCATCAACAACTTCCGACACCATACCCAATGTCAGTGCTCTTTCTGCACTGAAGCGTTCCGCTGTCAAAAAATATCGGCGGGCTGCCTGAGAACCCATCGATTGCAGAACATAGGGTCCGATTGTGGCAGGTATTAACCCGAGTTTGGCTTCGCTGAAGGCAAAGCTGGCTTTGTTAGTGGCAATGGCGATATCACAGCAACAAACCAGACCTGCACCACCACCCATAGCCGCTCCCTGTACCCTGGCAATTGTCGGAATACTCAAAAAGTTGAGCGTATGTAACATTTTTGCCAGCGCATTGGCATCACGAATGTTTTCATCATAGTCATAACTGGCCATGCGTTTCATCCAGTCCAAATCTGCACCAGCAGAAAAGTTTTTGCCTTCGGAACGCAAAACCATAATTTTCACTTCATCATTGTTATCAACTTGTTCAAACACCGATGTCAGTTTTGCAATGATCTTCTCATCAAATGCATTGTGTTTTTCCGGACTATTCAGCGTAATCGTGGCTACTCCCCGATCATCAAGCTCAAGAATTACATTGTTGTTGGTCATTGGCGATTCATCCTACATTCTGAATATGCCGAACTGGGTCGACTCAATTGGTGCATTTAGTGCTGCTGAAATACCGAGGCCCAACACGGTGCGTGTATCGGCAGGGTCAATTACCCCGTCATCCCAGAGCCGCGCACTTGCATAGTAGGGGTGTCCCTGGGTTTCGTATTGTTCACGTATCGGTTTCTTAAACGCCTCTTCGTCTTTCTCCGGCCAGCTATCCCCTTTGGCTTCTATATTGTCCTTTTTCACCTGGGCCAATACGTTAGCCGCCTGCTCGCCACCCATTACTGAGATACGCGCGTTCGGCCACATCCATAACATGCGTGGACTATAGGCACGTCCACACATACCATAATTGCCAGCGCCGAAACTGCCACCGATGATGACAGTAAATTTAGGTACCTTTGTTGTCGCTACCGCTGTTACAAGTTTGGCTCCGTCTTTCGCGATACCACCTGATTCATATTTTTTTCCGACCATGAAACCGGTGATATTCTGCAAAAAGATTAAAGGAATATTTCGCTTACTGCAGAGCTCAATAAAATGCGCGCCCTTTAGTGCTGACTCAGAAAAGAGAATGCCATTATTGGCGATGATACCAACAGGGTAACCATGGATATGGGCAAAACCACAGACCAGGGTCGTGCCATATAGTTGTTTAAATTCATCAAACTCACTACCGTCTACGATACGAGCGATCACTTCACGCACGTCATAGGGTTTACGTGCATCACTGGGTACCACGCCGTATATTTCATCACTTTTGTACAGAGGTTCCACGGGTTCACGAATTTGCAAAGATATTTGTTTGACCCGATTAAAGTTTGCCGCAGTTTTTCTGGCTATACCCAAAGC
>JABHFC010000144.1 GCA_018676275.1 Gammaproteobacteria bacterium
AAAATCGTGCTGCTTGGCTACTTCAAGTAAATGCATTGCGTAACTGGGTGTACAACACAGGGCTGTACATTGTGTATCTAGCATTAATTTCAAGCGATCAATAGATGAACGGCCACCACCCGGAACCAGTAAGGCACCTAGTTGACTAGCGCCTTCTACGGCGCCCCAGAATCCGATAAAAGGTCCAAAGGAAAAGGCACAAAAGATGCGATCTTCGGAACTTAAGCCTGCCCCAACAAAAACCTGTCGCCAACAACGCCCCCACCAACGCCAGCTATCCACTGTGTCGAGCACTCGTAATGGCTGTCCCGTAGTACCTGAGGTCTGGTGAAGTCTTACATAGACATCCATCGGGTAGGTCATGTTGGCGGCAAAACCATTATTATCTTGATCTACGCCCAGCTCACTTTTCCTGGTAAATGGAATTCGATTTAAATCTTCAATGGAATTAAACGATTTCGGTTCAAAGCCTGCTGCATCAAATTTATCAGTATAGAATTTATTTTTTCCGTAAATCTCGGCGAGCATGTTTTGAAATTTACCTACCTGTGAATTTTCCAATTCTCGCCGGGAGCTAAATTCCAATTCACCATTTATTTGAGATGCCATCTTCGCAGAATTCCTGTTTTATTGGTTAGGAAATTTTACTGGAAAAATTCAAAGAATATGTCGCGCAATTTTTAGACGTTGCTCGCTCATATCGTCGCCTCGCAATTCCTGCAATGCATAGGTCGCAATACGTATTATTGCCCGTTTTCGCCAGGCAGGATTGAAGTCAGTATTCTTGACCGGACGCGCGACTTTGCCACATAGTAGACTTGCCTCTTCGATCACTTCATCGCTCAGTTTTTTGCCCTGTAAGAACTCATCCACTTTTTCACAAACGAGCGGTTGCGATGATACTGCACCGAGCACTATTCTTGCCTGCTCAATACTGCCGTCCTTTGCCATTGAGGCTGCAGCGGCGACCGATAAAACCGGAAAATCGAAAGAACCACGACGACGTAATTTCCAGTAAGTACTGCGCCAGTTATTACTGTCAGGCAGTATCACTTCGGTGACGATTTCATTAGCACGGCGCATCAGGTAATCAATACCATCGTCCTGGTATAAATCAGCCAGTAACAATTCGCGCTCTTCATCCGCAGAAGTCAGTCGCACTTTGGCACCAAGGGAAATAAGTGCCGGTGCCGTGTCTGTGGAAGAGGTAGCCAGACAACGTTTACTTCCTGTTGATACCCAACAGACTTCCCCTTCTTTCTTCATACAGTAGTTAATAGCCTTACGCCATTCATAATTTTGATCGTAATAGCTACAACGCGTATCCAGGCAAATATTACCGCCAAGGGTGCCCATGTTTCGTAAATGCGGTGTCGCAACCTGCGCTGCTGCCTGCCACAATCCTGCGTAATCGCTTTTGATCTTATCGTTACGCACCAGCTCAGTCAGACTCAGACCGGCACCCATGTTCAGACCACTTCCATTTGTGAGCTGACGAAGTGAATCAATCTTACGCAGGGCAATTAATGTCTTTGGCATTTGTTGCTTACGTTTCATATTCGGGATCAAGTCAGTTCCGCCTGCCACCACCATGGCGTCACTACCTTCACTGTTCAGAATTTGTGCCGCTTCGGCTATATCCCGCGGCGCATAGTACTGAAAACGCGGTAATCTCATCATGATGACACCGCCTTTTTAAACTTGTCCATTTCATGCATCTTCGCGGCGCGTTTACGTTTCGGTTTATTAACGGCATCACCATCACCACCCTCCCATGGAGGAGGTACTTCGTAAGGTTCTGGCCATTCTATTTCAGGAAATTTATCCGGACCAACGCGACCTTCCCCACCTCTGGCTTTTTTATCCAGTGCCTTCAGGATTTTTTCCGCGGTAATTGGAACTTCATCAATACGCACTCCAACTGCATCATAAACAGCATTGGCCACGGCCGGAATAATAGGTGTCAACGGCCCCTGACCTGCTTCTTTGGCACCGAAGGGTCCGTTCTCATCAGGATCTTCAATAAGATCAATAATAACTTCCGGCATGTCGTGTGCGGTCAGGCTCTTATATTCCAACATCGACGGTGTTTTATGTACAAGGGCATTCGACAACCTTGGAGGGAGACGCTGAAATGTTTGCTCCTCCATCAAGGCTTCACCCAGCCCCATATAAACGCCACCCTGCACCTGGCCGCGAGACAACACGGGGTTTAAGGCTTTGCCAAGATCGTGTGCTATATAAACTCGCTCAACATGTACCCAACCCGTCAGCTCATCAATATCAAGTTCGACAACGGCTGCACTGTAGGAATAAGCCGGTGAAGGACCAACACCAGAACCTTTGTACTTGCCCGGTGGTTCAGGTGGTGCATAGGAACCGGTAGTCCCCAGCGTACCGTGCATTTCTTCGCCACAAACAACTGCCTTGTGAAAATCCAGTCCCAGCTCCGGATCTTCTGTATCAAACACACGCATATCAGCAAAGACCAGTCGTTCAAGAGGGACACCAAGCTTTTTAGAAACGGCTTCTGCAATCAAATCCCGTGCACGTTCGGCTGCCTGGATTGCAGCATTGCCCATCATTAATGTCACACGACTGGAATAGGAACCCAGATCAACAGGTGTCAGATCAGTATCACCGGTAACACATCTGATCATTAAAGGATCAAGACCGAGTACTTCCGCTACCATGCCAACCAGGACATCATCAGAACCCTGACCAATCTCGGTAGCACCACAAAACACTGTAACCTTGCCACTGCGATCCAGTTTTAATTGCACACCTGAATGGGGCATGGCATTCCAGTAAATAGAATTACCGGCACCGGTAAGATAAGAAGAACAGGCTATTCCAATACCCTTGCCCTTTGGCAACTTCCCATACTTGTTTTTCCAGTCGGATCGTTCCACTACCTTATTAATACATTCAGCCAGCCCCATGCTACCAATCTTCAGATAGTTGGCGGTCATGGCTCCTGCTTGCTCTATAACGCCTAAACGAAAATCGGCAGGATCTATTTTCAGCTTCTCCGCAATCTTGTCCATCTGCACTTCCTGACCGAAACGTGGTTGCACTGTGCCGTGACCACGCTTGGGACCACAGGGCGGTTTGTTCGTGAACACTCGACAGGCATCAAATGCATAACGCGGTAAATGATATGTAACTGGTTGCAACACACAGGTATAGAAAGTACTGGCAACACCATATGAACCATAGGCACCGCCATCCAGCATGGTTTGTAAATGCATACCGGTGAGTTTGCCGTCCTTGTCCACGCCGGTGCGATATTTCATTAGCACTGGATGACGACCACGATGGCAATAAAAAACCTCTTCTCTTGTCAGGGCAATTTTGACAGGACGTCCCAGCAACATCGCTGCCTTGATAACGACAATTTCATGATTAAAAGGATCTGTCTTGCCACCAAAACCACCACCATTCGGTGTTGCAATCACCCGTATCCTTGCAGTTGGAATTTCCAGTGCCTTCGAGATCGCGCGGTGAACATAGTGGGGACACTGCGTCGAAGACCATAGCGTTATACGTCCGTCAGCTTCGATATGACCAACAGCCGCGTGCTGTTCCATAGGTAAATGCGTACAACCTTCATAAAAGAAAATATCTTCAAAAACATGCTCACTTTTTGCAATGGCATCATCAACATCACCGAACTCATAACTCAACCTTTTATGAATATTTCCTTCTTCACTATATTCATGCAAGCGTGCTTCAGGCGTATTCAAACCTTCAAGGGGATCAGCAATGGTTGCTAGCTCTTCGTATTCGACATCAATTAGTTGAAGAGCTTCTTCCGCCGTAAACTCATCTAAAGCAATCACCGCCGCGACCGGGTCACCAACAAAGCGTACTTTTTCTTTACATAGAGGTCGCTCGTCCTGACTTACGGGCAGGATGCCGTATTCGTTTGGAAAATCATTACCTGTTAAAACAAGTTTTACACCCGGGTGACGCTCCGCTCGAGATGTATCTACGTTTTTGATATTGGCATGGGGTAAATGCGAACGTAACAGTTTACAATGAAGCATGCGTGGTAAAACGATATCATCGGCAAACTTCGTCTGGCCACTTACCTTGGAAGCACCGTCAACACGGCGTCGGGATTTACCAATAACAGATAATTTATCCCTGGTGCTCATCGTGCCACCTCCACGCTACCCTTGCCGGATTCACCAATACGAATTATTGCTTCTTCTACTGCCTCAAAAATTTGTTGATAGCCAGTGCAACGACACAAATTCCCTGATAAGGCTTCCTTAATTTCTTCACGACTTGGATCAGGATTGTGATCAAGCAATGATTTTGCGGTAACCAGTACACCAGGGGTGCAATAACCACATTGTGAACCACCCAGATCGGCAAAGGCAGCTTGTAGAGGATGTAGTTCAGCATTGTCACTAAGACCTTCAATAGTTTCTATAGAGCGACCTTCTGCATCCACAGCCAGGGACAAACAGGACAAGACCGGTTCGCCGTCAAGCAATACCGCACAGGCTCCGCATTCCCCCAGCTCACAACCGTGTTTGGTGCCGGTTAAGCTCATATCCTCGCGAAGTACCTCAAGCAAGGTCTTATAGGGCGCAACAGAGACCTGTACCGCCTCGCCGTTGACCTCGCAACTTAAATGAATATTTGATTTTTCGTTGCGTTTTAACGCTGTGATATTTGACATTTAAGCTCTCCAGACAGTAGGCCTTACTAAACAAAGAATTTCCCAATATTGTAAGGATGCCTTACAATAATGGGAAATTCAATATAGTATTTATCCTCTTTCGTATATGTAATGTCTCCTGGATAGAAAGTACAATAAAAACAATGGCTTCTGATACAGTAAAAAATAGCGAAATTAATGAACAGACTCTTGAAAGGAGTGCGTTGGAGACTTTACTCGGCTTCCAGATGCGCCAGGCTCAGATAAAATTATTCCAGCATTTCAAATCATCGATGACGGATCTGAACCTTACTCCCGGTCAGGCAGGTGTACTTATCCTGATCGAAAACAATCCCGGGGTCAGCCAGGCCGCTCTGGCACGAGCACTGGAAATTGAACGCGCAACTCTTGGTGAGACCATCGACTATCTACAGAAAAATCAGTGGGTCGAACGACGTAAATCACCGAGCGACGGTCGTAGTCATGCACTTCATTTAAGCAGCAAAGGAAAAAGTAGTATGAAGAGACTACATCCAGCGATAGATACTCATGAAAAAAATGTTTGTGGCAATCTAAGCTCTAAAGAGCGCGCTGAATTATTACGATTATTAGCAAAATTTAACCAGCGATAATAATTTAAATCCTGACAGAAAAATCCAATCACCTTTGAAAACCGGAAAAAAGACATTCGTCTAAAACTATATTTGATTGAGATCAAATCTTTGCGCTGGTTTTCCTATTAATCTCCGAGCGTCACAAAGCTAATACGGAGAAAATACCAATGTTACGTGCCCCTGCCTTGACCGATGATCAAATTGACACATTCAAGAGTGATGGTTTTGTCGTGCTCCGAAATGGATTTAGTCAGGATGAGGTCAGCCACATAGAAAAGTGGGCAACGGAAATTAGTAGTGCGAAAGAAGAGTCAGGAAAGCATTGGGTTTATCATGAAACCAGTCAACTGGATCCGGGCAAAGATCTAATCTCCAGAATTGAATATATCAGTCCCTATCATGATGGTTTTGCAGAACTCGCGGACAGTCTAAAAGCACCTGTGGCACAACTACTTAATGAGGACGCCGTCCTTTTCAAGGAAAAGATTAATTTTAAATTACCGGGTGGTGACGGATTCAAACCACATCAGGACTCTCAGGCCGGATGGGAGGATTATGCTAATTACTTTGTTAGCGTTCTGGTCTGTATCGATGACGCAACGATTGAAAACGGCTGTTTACAAATGGTTGCCGGAAATCATCGCCGTGGTTTATATCGCGAATGGGAACCACTAACTGATGATGATATGAAGGAAATGGATTTTAAATTCTACCCGACGCAACCAGGTGATATTGTTTTTTTCGATTGTTATACACCTCATGCTTCGGAACCTAATTTAACAAATACAACTCGGCGTTTGTATTTTGCTACCTATAATGCTGTTTCAGAAGGTGATCATCTGACGCAATACTATAAGGACAAGCACGCTTCTTATCCGCCGGACATCGATCGCAAAGCAGGCAAAGAATATACCTTCAGGGTTTAAGCTTTTCTTTTTAAGCATTGAAAATACCCATAATTAATTTATGGGTATTCTTGATCAAAATCAATATATTGCACTACAGTATATGCGATCCTGTCTACAAATTAATCCAGTATTTTCTTAAATAACAATGAATTATATAACTTTTGGGTTTATCTCCCTGGTCGGGCTATTGCTGTTCTATACGGGTTTACGGCTGACTGAAGCAATTAACGGTAACTTCCAAACCTCTTCGGAATTGCGTAATCAGTTTGCCCAGCGTATCCGACTCTTACCGATGTACAAAATACTGTCACTAGTTGGTATTGATCAGGCTCGTCTGCTTTACCAAATGCCCATCGCTGAAATCGAAACAGGTATAAGAAATTGTGAAGCCTGCAGTATCAGTGCCGAATGTCTAAACAAGCTGAAAACAAGATCAAATCAGGACTTCAGTTACTGCATTAATGATGATTTGTATAACAAGATTCAGAAAACACCTGCCTGAAAAACAATAACAAGCTTTTGTCCGCAGGTGTATTTCAGCAACAAAATTTTTTATTCACTTAAACTTTAAAACTCAAGGAAAAATCATGAAAAAATATATATTGTTAGCACTGCTTCTTACAAGCGTCGCACCTCTCGCCTTTGCAGAACAGGGTGATATCCTGGTTCGTTTGCGTGGTATCGCTATTGTCCCTGACGATGATAGTGACCAGGTAAGGGTAGCTGGCTTAGGCACCGTTCAGGGCTTAAATGGTGGTGAATCCTCACGTGTCAACGTTACCAAAGCCATTGTTCCTGAAGTTGATATTACCTATATGCTAACGAAGTATATCGGCATTGAAGCCATTGCCGGAATCGCCAATCATGATGTTGAACTGCAAGATAACGGCCTATCGACGCTGGTGACGACTCTAACAGGCGGCGCTGCTGGTAGCTGTCTCACTGATGGTTTTAAGATATTCGACACATGGGTATTGCCACCAACAGTCACCATCCAATATCACTTCATGCCCGATAATAATATTCGTCCTTATGCCGGTGTTGGCGTTAACTACACGGCCTTCCTCTGGGATGACGCAACAACTCAGCTTGAAACAGCTGTGGGCGGACCTGTCCACGTTAACTCCAGGAATGGCTGGGCCTGGGCCGCACAAGTTGGTGTTGATATCGACTGGAAGGACAACTGGTATTTCAACATTGATCTGAAATATATAGATCTCGAAACCGAAGCCAGCATTTTCATAGATGGCGGCCCTCTGGCTGGTACAAATTTACGTGTCGATACAAACGTAAGTCCATTTGTTGTGGGTGCAGGTATAGGCTATCGATTCTAAATAGACTGTAGTAAGACGATTATTTCGCTATCAAGCTGGTAGCGAGATAATTGTCAGACAAAGTGGCACATTCCTGAGCTCCCCCGCTATGGTATGTGCCATATTCCATTTCTAAATAATGGATTCAAACTGGGTGATGTTCAGATCCCAGCTACTAAAAATAAAAGGCCCGAATGTTATAGTAAATCTGATGAGTCATCCCCGATCACATCTGAATTATCCAGTTTATAGACTATTTCATTATTCTGACTGGTGATATGCTAAGCACATAATAAAAATAGCAAATGAGAAAGCCCATGTTAAAAATTATTCTATTCACGTGCATTACTTTTGCCTTATCCAGTTCTATTTGTTTCGCTGAAAAACCACATGGACCAAAGCCTGAAGTTATTGAAATTACTGTTGGCTCAAAAGATGGTGGTATGCAGTTTTCACCAGACGAATTAACATTTGAACGAGGTAAATATTATAAACTGGTTATAAGCAATCCCAGTCAGGATGACCATTATTTCACCTCAGATGCTTTTTCCACCCATATTTTTACCCGTAAAGTAGAAGTAATGGGCACTGGTGGCAAGACCATTGCAGAAATACATGGAGCAATCAATGATATGGAATTAAAACCCGGTGCAAAGCTTGAATGGTATTTTTATCCGATGACAAAAGGAAAAAACCTGAAACTCTTCTGCCATAAGAAGGGGCATGAAGCAGCGGGAATGATTGGTAAAATCAATATTGTCGGCCCACTCTCTTTTTCAAAGTAATTTTGTTATTTATTTACAAACTTGTCCCGCACGGTAAATTTTCTCTGTTGTAATTCTTTACCCGCTTCTGCTGTAACTGAACCGGCAGTTACCAGTTCCCATGCACCAAAACCGGATTCTTTCGCGCGTAGCTGAAGCGAATCGAATAATTGTTCCGTTTGTTCTGACCAGTAGATCAAATCGATTGGAACGAAATAAACCATTCGCCCATCTTTACTGATTGCTTCCAAAACTTCGCTTCCTGTAAACAATTTTTCCAATTTCGCAACTTTGTCATGATAGTATTTCAGCATCATGGCGCTTTCATCAAATGCCAACGCCATAACTTCGTTTTGTATCTGAGAAGCCGCTTCGATAAATGCGGATTTATTTCGCACACCATTCATCGAATCTAAATAATGTGATATCCGGGTAAGATGCCGGGGAGAGAAAGAAGTATGTTGTAGGAAATTATTCACGATTTCAGTATTGATTTTCATATCAATTAAAAGATTTTTATTAATCTGATATAACTCCTGAACACTTTTACTTTTCAGTAAATACTCAGTATAGGTTTCAATCTCGAAATCAGCCGCTTTGGGAGGACGATTAATTTGTGTACGTAATGTAGGGGTTCCTGCAGATATTCGTCCACTAGACCGAGCCTTTGTAACAGCATTGAGAAACTCCTGTACCCGGAGATTTGTTGAGTAAACGTCCAGTCCCCACTGACTGGCAATATTTCGCTTATGCATAGCGGCTACAGGGTCTTTTGATTCCCTAACCTGATAACCAAAAGTATCCGTTGCGTTCTCCGGCAAGCCTGTAAGTGTTTCATTTAGATTATCCGCGAATTGTCCGGCCAGATCCGCAGCAGACTCTACTGGTCTGCTAAGTATATCGATCGCTGAATTAGCACGGATGCTGAATTGTCCACGAATTTCTTCCGACAGGTTTTCATCCTTCCTGCTGAATTCGCTTATCGCCTGTGCCAATGTTGATATTTCCTGAATTCGATTTCGAAACAAGGCCAGAGAGGTAATATTGTATTTCCCCATATCGCTATCGACACGGAAACTATAAAACTTACCACTTAACTCAATATCTTCTACCCGATGATAAACAGACTGGGCCTGTTGTGAAGTTAGAACTTCTGACATACGAATGACCGGACGTGCTTCATAGTATGCAGAAGCAGTGTTACTGAACGCAGATAATATGGCTATACAAAAAAAACACCGCAAGAAATATTTCTTGCAGTGCTCTAATTTAAGTAGTGCGCTTAAACGCCTACTCATATTTTTCCATCCAGACCCATTTGATAATACTTGTGCGTAATGGATTCCTGATTTTCCAGTAACCAGTCAATATCAGGTTCATTATTCATTGCTTTATGAATTGCGCTTGCTGTGGCTTTACGATGAATATCAAACAATATCTTATGATCAAGATCATCCGCATCGGCAACCATTGGGTTTAACCACACCGAGACAATTACTCCCAAATCATTTGCTTTCTCTTTCGGTATATCACCATTACGTACTGAGTCCAGCACACCATTGGCGATTGCTGCCTGTACGGTTCCCATTAATATGTTGGTATAACGCTCCTTGTTCACTGTTACCTTGCTTACCATCAGCGTCGCCGGTCTTACCATGATATCGGTATTCAATATTGCCAGAACACGGGAGTGCCCTTTTACCTGATCACCGAGAAGATTTGCAAAGGCGTTACCTACCGGGCCATCCAAAGCACCTATGGCTACTTCTGGTTCTGCTGCTGTACCGGGAGGACCACCTGCTACTAATGCTTCACCTACTCGTAATACTATTTTGTCGCTCATTATACTTCCCTTGTTATTTATAATTAATTATTCATCATCGCCTAATTGCGCAGCAATATCGCCAAGCAAATTCTCATTTTGCGATTTTGCACTTTGTTTGGCAGCTTCTGCGCTTTCTTTAATTCGTTTCATTTTTTCGATAATGGTATTGGTATCATAGGACTTTTCTTCAGCCTCTCTTTCATGCCTGAATTCCGACAAATCCGCTTCCATTTTTTGGCGCAATTCTTCTTCCAGTTTCTTTTTCTTTTGTAGATCTACTTCATTAACAGTCTTGGCTGCGACTGCTTTAACCTGAGCCTGTTGTGCCTGAACAATTTTCACAGCGGCTTTACTCGCTTTTTGTTCAGCTTGTTTGAGTTCTTCGACTATAGAGTCCTGCTGGACTTTGGTGCTTGTAACTTCAGCATCATTTTGTTTGGCTCGGAGCAACTCTATTTCCTGCATTGCAGACTGCTTGGCAACTTCGGCCTCTTCTTTTGCCTTTCTTACCTCCAGCAGAGTTATCTGAATTTTCTTCTGTTCTTCTTCCAGGGCCAGTCTTTCAGCCCTGATTTTGGCTTCCTGCTCCGCATGCGACTGATCATGTGTCATCTTGTACTCAGCGACAATTTTTTCCGCTTCATCTTTCGCAGCCTGACGCGCAGCTTCTGCTTCAGCACGTTCGCGTTTGGCGTTTTCCAGATCTTCATTATTTCGCGCGAATTCTTCGGTTAGCTTGCGTCTCTCTTCTTCCAGCTTTATTTTTGCTGCCTGTTGAATCTGCTGTTCCATTTCCTGCTGTTTGACGCGCTGTTCTTCAGCAGATTTTTCCATCGCCGCTCGTGAAGCCTCGACTTCAGCTTTCATGCGCTCAGCTTCTTCCATTTTTTTGTTCGCTTCATCCGTTTGCTGTTGACGCATTGCCTCCATTTCGTTTTTAAGTGCTTCAGCTTCCTGCAATTGCTTGTTTGTTTCATCAACTACTTTTTGACGTGAAGCTTCCATTTCCTTTTTTAAGGCCTCTGCTTCCTGTAACTGCTGTTTGGATTCGTCTGCCTCCTTTTTCAGTGACGCTTCCATCTCCTCTTTCAATGCCATTGCCTCTTCCATTTGCTTCCTGGCCACCTCTGCAGCTTCTGCCAGTCGTTCCCTTTCTTTTACTACCAGAGATTCTGCCTCCTGCTTCATTTGCTCGATCTTTTCCATTTCCTCAGCGTTACGACTGTATACTTCTTCCAGCTTTTTCTTCTCTTCATCCATACGTTTTTCGGCTTCAGCCTGCATACGTTTTACTTTTTCTTCTTCATTCTGACGAATCTTGAGAGCTTCTTCCTCCGCCTGTTTTTTTGCCAGTTCAATCCTGCCCCTGTCTTTCTGCAACTGTAGCTCTACCTCAGCCTGTGCTGCCTTTTTCGTTTCATCGGCTTCATTTATTGCTTTTTCAGCCTCCTCAATTTGCATGTTCTTCTTGCCCAATTCAGCTTCCAGAATTGAAGCTTTAACATCGGGATCAAGATTTTGTTTGGAAATCTCGTCGATGACATCAACATCGTCCTGCTTTACTTTCTCTTCTGGCTCTGGTTTCTGTTCTGCTTTTACTTCGGGCGGCGACGTTTCTTCTGCTGGTGGTTTTGGAGGTGGCACCTGAGTAACTTCAGACTTGTCAGCTGCATCAGGATTATTGACAATGCCACCTTCCAGATAGCTCACATCAAAGCCACGTTCGGCGAGTAAAAATGCAGCAGTGGAGCTGCGTCCACCGGTATCGCAGTAAACAATATATTTCCTATCCTGCTCCAGCTTTTCTGCCTGCATACGCAGTATGCTCAGGGGAATGTGAAGGCTGTCTGCAATAGCGTGAGATTCATGTTCTTTTTTAATACGGACATCCAACCAGGCAGCGCCAGCTTCAATCAGCCCTGTCGCGTCTTCATAACTAACAGACTGTAAAGTCGGGTTTTTGATCAACTCATCAAAATTTTCCTTGCTAAGTTGCATCAAGATACCGTCCGTAGCCATATTGATCGTAGCATTCCTGATGGATTCTGTGATCAGGGCTTCCTCACCGAAACTGTCACCCACACCAAGCACAGCCAGTTTAATGTCCTTACCGCCGGAAGGAGGAGTTCGAAGCACATTACATTTACCATCTGCAATAATGTAATACTTATCGCCGGGATCACCCTGTTTAATAACAACAT
>JABHFC010000145.1 GCA_018676275.1 Gammaproteobacteria bacterium
AGCTTAAGCTCTGCTGACCTGTAAAACACCCTCCTCATAAATGGCGGGTTAATCCGCCAACAGCTCCAATGTTTGTAACTGGAAAATAGTTCACCATGCCTGCAAGATTCATCAAAAAATACAGACCTCATCCTGAGAGCTTTTGGGTGATTGTCTTGCTCGCTTTGTTATTGTCTTTTACTTCAATATCCGTTGATTTAATTACCCCAAGCTTACCTGTTTTAACAAAAATATTTGACTCTACCAGTAATGAAATAAAGCTGCTGATTAATGCTTTCTTTTTTGGTTTTGCAATAGCACATTTGTTCTGGGGTGTTTTGTCTGACAGATTTGGCCGTCGTCTCATATTGATAACTGGCATTTTGCTCTACATTCTGGCTACGTTTGCCTGCTTGTTCAGCACCGAACTTGAATTGTTAATTGTCTACCGTTTTTTACAAGGCATAGGTGGCGCGAGTTGCACCATATTATCCCGCGCAGTGATCAGGGATATTTACGGCGCAGAACGCGCAACTAAAGCCATGTCCAGCATGATCCTTGTATTTGTACCGATACCGATCTTTATGCCGATTATTGGCGGCTTCCTTATTACCCAGTTTGAATGGACTTCCCTTTTCTGGTTAATGCTAATTAGTTCAATCTTAACTCTGCTGCTCGTCATCATAATATTGACAGAAACAGCACCGTCAAAGATTGTTGGCTCGACACGGATTATGGATGTTGAACGTGGTTTTTTACCGGTTATAAAAAACCGGTTCTTCGTCAAAAACACACTGGCCAACATGTTCTGCTTCGCCAGTCTGTTGCTCTGCGTAACAAATTTCCCGCACTTTTTGTATCACAATTATAATTTTACCCCGCAACAAGTTGGCTGGTTTTTTGCTTTGTTCGATGGCGGACTGGGTGCGGGTGTGATCGCTGTACGATTTATTGTTCCCAGGGTGGGTATTAAAAAGACGCTGTTTATGGGTTTCTATTTAACATCATTTGCCTGGAGCGTATTAATGACTGTGCAATTTTTCAGTCCCGGGATGCTGCCCTATTCAGCGAGCGCAATTGTATTATCCTGTGTTGGCATGGGCATTGTTATCAGTCTTACGCCCGGTCAGGCAATGGTACCTTTCACACAAAACTCCGGAACAGCTTCTGCTTTATATGGAATTATTCAATATGGTGGTGGCACATTAATGGTGCTAGTCCTGAACAGTTTTCAATTTGAAGGCGCATTAGCAGTAATAATAATCGCAGCTATAGCTTCTTATCTGTCTCTGTTCAGTTTCTGGCTCTTCGGCGACTGATTATTCAAATCTACCAGCTTGAAGAGGTCCAATCGTAAAGAATCCCCATTGTTTCACTGCGATTTTCATTAGCAAGACTGTAAGCAGCTTCACAATCTTCAGGCGAGAACTCGTGCGTAATCAATCCTGATAGATCAAATTTTTCTTTTTTTACCAGGTCGAAAAATAAGCGATCAATACGGTCTTGTGTCCAGCCATCAATATCGTGGGAGTCATGTGTTGCCTGAATGGTCAGGCCTTTCGTCATGACATCGGATGAAAGACACTGCTGCGAAGGATAGCCCGTGTCACCGAGTATAATTATCTTGCCGTATAATCCGGCAACTGACAGCGCATGGGTAAAGACAACTGGGTTACCCGTTATATCAACAACAATCTGAGGGCCCTGACCATTGTTAATTGACTTTATCTCCTCTTCAGCATCAGCAATACCTTTAGCTATAGTCAGTGTTGCTCCTCCCTGTACAGCATGCTGAAGTCTACTAGCAGCCATATCAACTACTGCAATTGTTTCAACACCAGCAACTGATGCCCAACGTATTGCCATCTGCCCTACCGGTCCGGCACCGATAATAAGAATATCTTTCCCCAGCTCAAAACGACCAGCCCATGCGGCTCTGAATGCGGTCTTTGCCAAACCACACCAGCAAGCTTCTTTCAAATTGATTTCAGCTGGTACTAACGAACATGCTGAAGCTGGTAAGACCTGGTGGGAACCATGTGCTTTTCGCATAAAAATCATATCGCCCGCTTTAAGTTCACTTACCTCGGAACCAGTTTCTTCTATTTCCCCCACCGCCTGCACCCCGGTCTTCAGTTGAGGGAAAGAAAACATATTGGCGAAGTGCGTATCAGCATCATATTTTTGATTAAGAATGATGGTCTCAGTACCAATACTCATCAGGCTGTAATGTGCTCGTATCCTGACATCATCTACGGCAAGCTTTGGCAAATCGAAAGTTTCGAATGCAACCTTACCTTTTTCAGGAAAAATAATTCGCTTTGGCATAATTGAAATCCTTTATTGCTTTTCTGCTAACAAATTTCTGTCAATATAGCATTGTTATGAATATAGTTTAACCTTAAACTATTGCTTATACCCTGCTGAATAATAAATAATCCAGATGATAAATGAAGAACAGAAAGTTGTAGTTATTACGGGAGCCGGAGCCGGTATTGGCCGCGCCTGCGCCCTACGCTTTGCCAGAGATCATTACAAAGTCCTTGCTGTGGATCTTTCTGAGAATGCAGTTGCGCAGACCAGCCAGAGTATTAAAGAACTCGGGGGAGAATGCGCAGGAATTTCAGGCGATATCGCTATTGAAGATACCAGCCAGGTAGCCTGTGACGCAGCCTTATCTCACTGGGGACGAATTGATGTAGTCATAGCTAATGCCGGTATTCAAACTGGCGGTACTTTACTGGACACCAGTGAAGAAGATTGGGATTCTGTACTTGGTATCAACCTCAAAGGAGTCGCCTATTCATGCAAAGCTGCATTACCTTCAATGATCGAACAAGGTAAAGGCGCTATCGTTATGGTTTCCTCAATAAACGCCACTGCCGGTGCTGCCGACATGGCGATTTATGATGCCAGCAAATCCGCTGTACTTGGTTTGATGCGCAGTTTGGCTATTGATAACGGTAAACATGGTATTAGAGTCAATGCAATTTGCCCGGGCAATACTCTTACTGATTTCCATATTAATCGCATGGCAGAACAAGGCATTGATCATGAACAACTACGTTCTATGACAAAGGGTTATGCTTTGCTGGATCGCGCTGCAGAACCAGTAGAAATTGCCAACGCTATTTATTTCCTGGCTAGTGATGAGGCTTCTTTTATCACCGGTCATACATTAGTAGCAGATGGTGGCTATTCCATTAGCAGCAAATAACAACTAGATATTCTTATGACAAATAATATTAATTGGGGCATTTTGGGTACTGGACGTATCGCCAGATCTTTTGCCGAAGCTTTATCACATGTCGACGATGCGAAGCTACTTGCTGTGGGGTCCCGCAATAAGAATACTGCAACGGAATTTGCAGATGAGTTTAATATAGAAAATGCTTACTCAAGCTACGGAGAAGTCTGTGCGAATAAAGATGTAGATGTCGTCTACATCGCAACACCGCATTCACTACACAAAGATAATGTGATCATGTGCCTTGAAGCAAATAAAGCAGTTTTGTGTGAAAAGCCTTTTACAATAAACGCCTCAGAAGCAGAAACAATTATCAAGTTAGCAAGAAGTAAAAACCTTTTCCTGATGGAAGCCATGTGGACAAGATACCTTCCCGCCCTTAACAAGCTACGTGAGCTACTGGAAGAAGACACCATTGGTGATGTGCAAATCATGCTCGCAGGTGGTGCTTTTATGCCGGAGTTTGATCCCGATTTTTATTTATTTAATAAAGAACTGGGTGGCGGTGTACTTCTGGATGCAGGTGTCTATTTAATATCAATGGCATCGATGCTTTTTGGGAAACCTAAAACTATTAAAGCCGTAGCAGGAATGAGCAAATCAGGCGTCGATGAACATGATGGTTATTTACTGGAACATGATAGCGGCGCACTCGCAAGCATGTATGTTTCGCTACGAGGTCAATCCTCACCTGATGTCACATTAATTGGTAGTAAGGGAAAAATATATTTACATCCTCCAATATTCTGCCCTTCAAAAATCACCCTGAATCTTTATGATGGTGATGAAACTGTTATTGACCTACCCTTCGAAGCAAATGGATACCAATTCCAGGCAATGGAAGTAAACCGTTGCATACGGGAAGGCTTAAATGAAAGTGAACTAATGCCTCTTGACGAAAGTCTTGAAATTATGAACACGATGGACAAAATCAGAAAGCAAATAAAGCTTGAATACCCGATGGAGTAAACTGCTAATATTTTCCAATGAATAATAATATCCTTGAAAAAAAACTTATTCCCGTTGCCGTCATCAACGACGTAAATCACGCACTACCGCTGGCAGAAGCATTACTTGAAGCAGGTTTGAATGTGATTGAAATAACTCTACGCACTAAAGCGGCAATGAGTTGTATTGAGATCATAAAAAAAACTGCACCCGAAATGCTAATTGGAGCCGGGACTATCCTTGATCATACGCTTATCCCTGAACTTATAGACAAAGGCGTATCATTTGGTATTACACCAGGAATAAATCCTCTCGTTATCGAAAGTGCACAAAAGCATGGGCTGCTTATTATGCCGGGAGTGATAACACCTTCAGAAATTGAGCAGGCTCGCAATTACGGACTTGATGTCCTGAAATTTTTTCCAGCCGAGGCTGCCGGAGGAACTTCAATGTTAAAAGCACTTGCCGGTCCATACGGGCACACCGGGATAAGGTTCATCCCTACCGGTGGTATCAACCTGAAGAACATGGAAGAGTATATTAAAGTTCCCTGCGTTGCGGCTGTTGGCGGTTCATGGTTTGTTGCTAACAATCTTTTAGAAGAAGGCAAATATGAAGAAATTGGCAGTCTAACCAGGCAGGCACTATCCTTAATCAATAATATCTAGAATCACCATGACAACATTAAATATTAGACCAGCTGAACAATGCAAATACGATCTCGTATCACTGGGTGAAGTAATGTTACGACTTGATCCCGGCGAAGGACGTATACGAACTGCCCGACAATTTCGTGCCTGGGAGGGTGGCGGCGAATATAATGTTGCCAGAGGCTTACGTAAATGTTTTGGACTGAAAACCGGAATTGTCACTTCATTGGTTGAAAATGAAATCGGCAAGCTGGTTGAAGATTTTATCTTACAGGGAGGTGTAGACAGCTCATTAATAAAATGGGTGGCTTCTGATGGTATAGGTCGGACAGTACGAAATGGCCTCAATTTTGTAGAACGCGGTTATGGTGTTCGCGGTGCTGTCGGAAATTCTGACCGTGGCAATACTGCTGTATCACAAATGAAATCTGGTGATATTAATTGGGACAAACTATTTGGCGAAGATGGTGTCAGGTGGTTTCATACCGGAGGTATTTTCACCGCACTATCAAACAGTACTACTGAAGTTGCTGAAGAAGCAGTCCAGGCAGCACAGAAACACGGCACGATTGTGTCTTATGATCTGAATTATCGTCCGTCTTTATGGGAAGGTATCGGGGGCCAGGATAAAGCCCGCGAAGTTAATAAACGCATCGCAAGTTATGTTGATGTGATGATCGGTAATGAAGAAGATTTCACCGCCTGTCTCGGCTTTGAAGTGGAAGGTGTGGATGAGAATATTTCGAATATA
>JABHFC010000018.1 GCA_018676275.1 Gammaproteobacteria bacterium
ACTAAAGTCGGTGTAAGCTATGGTGAGTCTACTCAGGATTCCAATGCAGCTTTCGGCATTAGCGGTTACGAGAATGAACTCTGGTCAGTAGGTGTTTATCATGATGTAAACTCATGGTTGAAGGTTGTTGCTGAGTACAATCAGCAGGACTCCAGCTTTGGAACAGGTCATGAAGCTGATTCTTTCTCCATTGGTGGTTTTATCCTCTGGTAGAAAGTCTCGAGTCGTAAAGAGTTCTCTTGAACTTGGAAAGGCGCATTTCGGTGCGCCTTTTTTTATTTCGTAGAATTATTCTCTCATCTTTGTGTCTAAATTTTCATCAAGTCTAATATTTATTACATTTAAATGAAGCAGATTTTTATCAATTCAATTTTTTTTCTCTCGGCATTATTTTTATTTAGTAATTCAGTATTTGCAGAAGAACTATGGAAGTCCGGGATGAATCTTTATATAAAGACGACAGATCAGGACCGCTATGCAGATGGACAGAATATCCCGAATCAACATCCCGTTAGCCTGAATCCTACCCATATAAGAAATGCCCTGAATAATATTTATATCTGGAATAAGAGTTTTTTTACCGGGGCATTGAAAGATAATGAAGCTGAGACTGTATTTTCACAGGAACAGGCCAGGTTACTGGGCAATTATCTTGCTGCTGGTTTTCAAAAGGCTTCTCCAAGCGAAGATATTTTATTTGCATTAACACGCAGAAAAAAGGGTTTTCTTTTTACCAAAGATACAACATATACAACAGGCCGGGCTTTTTATGTTAATGATAAATTGAATATCATAATTGGTGAGTTCGACAGGCTCGGTGATAAATTCAAGGAAAGAGCTTACGCCAGCTCGGGCATCTCTGAGATACAGTATAGTTTCAAAAACGGGAAACGTGCGAAACGATCCGGATTTAAAAAAGCTATTATTATTACTGATGGTTTGAGTACTAAAAGTGTAAATGGTAAAAATCGAACGGACTGGTTTGTTATCGATGTTAAATTGGCTTCAGCTGCGTTTCTGGCGGAACAAGAAGGTGGTGATCCCACTGATACTATTGACAATGAGAACATCCGTAAGGAAGCTGCGAAGTCGGCTCAGGAACGCCGGGAAATGCGACTTGAGATGGCGAGACTGCGTAAAGAAATGAAACAATCTCAGAAGGGAGCTGAAAATAGTTCACTGGAAGAGAGATTGAAGAAACTGCAAAGCCTTAAAGAAAAGAAGATGATAACGAACGAAGAATATGAGGCAAAAAGAAAAGAAATTCTCAGCGAAATTTAGGCTGAAGTATTTACACAATTAAAAGCTAATTGTTCGACTGATATAATATTTATCGATTTTGCGAATGCGCACACTCTATCCAGAGATTCAGCCCAGGCATTCCCATCAACTGAAGGTAGATGGTTTACATCAGATATATTTTGAGCAGAGTGGAAACTCTCAAGGTATTCCAGTTATATTCATACATGGTGGTCCAGGCTCAGGTAGTAATGCGAATCACCGACGCTATTTTGATCCATCCAGCTACCACATAATTAATTTCGATCAACGAGGCTGTAATCGTTCGACTCCTAATGGGTGTACAGAAAATAATACAAGCCAAAGCCTGATTGAGGATATCGAATCTATTAGAGAATATTTGAATATAGATAGCTGGTTAATCTTCGGTGGATCCTGGGGTGCGACCCTGGGCTTGTTATATGCTGAAGCACATCCCAAAAGGGTAAGGGGGATGGTATTGCGAGGTACTTTTTTGGCAAGACGTGCAGATCTTGACTGGTTTATCTCAGCTGGAGCTAATCAGATTTTCCCTGATTACTGGCAGGAGTTTGCCCAGGTGATTCCAGAGAATGAACGCGGTGATCTGGTTCAGGCCTATCATAAACGTGTACATGGAGATAACAGGGAGTTACAGAAGGAAGCAGCTATCGCCTGGTCAAAATGGGCTGGCAGAATAGTCACCTACATGATTTCTGAAATAAACCCAGATACCTATCAACCTGATGATATTGACGGGACAATTCATGAGGTATCAATTGAAACGCACTATGCCAGAAATGCATATTTCATAGAAGAAGATCAGATTCTGAAACAAA
>JABHFC010000146.1 GCA_018676275.1 Gammaproteobacteria bacterium
AAGGAATATCTGCAGCTGAACGAGAAGATTCCAAAAAAGTTGCCGAAAAAGTCCTCAACGACCTGAAAAATGATGGTGATTTTGCACAATTAGCAGCAACTTATTCAGATAGTCAGGATGCACTGGATGGCGGTAAGCTGGGCTGGCGTAAGGCTGGACAGGTACCTACCCTGTTTGCAGAATCAGTCGCTGACATGGAAAAAGGTGATGTCAGCAATCTTATTCGGAGTTCCAGTGGCTTTCATATTATCAAACTACTTGATGTTCGAAGTACTGAGCAACATGTCGTAACACAAACAAATGCACGCCACATTCTGATTCGAACCGACGAGTTAATTACAGATGCTGATGCTAATAACCGATTGATACAATTAATAAATCGCATCAAGGGTGGCGATGACTTTGCAGACCTGGCAAGAGGTCATTCCAATGATACTGTCAGTGCAGCAGATGGCGGTAGTCTGGGTTGGGTCAGTCCCGGTGATCTCGTACCTGAATTTGAAAATGCAATGAACTCACTTGCGCCAGGACAGGTTAGCGGCCCTTTTCAAACTCAATTTGGGCACCACATCGTACAGGTACTTGAACGCCGTGAGCATGATAGTACTGAAGATGTAAAAAGAGCCAAGGCACGAGAGGCTATTAGAAGAAGAAAAGTGGAAGAAGCCCATCAAAACTGGTTACGAGAAATGCGTGATGACGCCTATGTAGAATACAGGACCGAAGGCTCCTAATCTGCGCCTACCCCGTATTGCCCTCACAGTAGGCGAACCAGCCGGCATTGGTCCGGACATTGTTCTAAACATATCCCGAGAGACATTCGATGCTGAAATCATCGTTTTGGCCGATCCCGATGTGTTACAAGAGCGGGCTGCATGTCTGAAGCTCGACATCGATTTACGAACATTCAACCCAGACTCGACTCCGAATAAACATATTCCAGGCACTCTGACGGTCCAGACGCTGCAAGTGGATGCTCCTGTTATTCCAGGTCAATTAGATATTGCTAACGCTGACTATGTACTGGAGTCCATTAAATCAGCAACTTCAGGATGTCTTTCAGGGAAATACCAGGCCATGGTGACCGGGCCAGTAAACAAGGCAATTATTAATCAGGCCGGCCATGATTTCAGTGGTCATACTGAGTTTATTGCCGAGCTTTGTGACACAGGTTTTCCGGTAATGTTGCTGGCTAATAACAAGATGCGCATCGCCCTTGTTACGACTCATTTACCATTAGCAAAAGTAAGTGAGCATATTACCAGTGACAGGCTTGAAAAAATTATCACTATATCAGCCTCCGAAATGACCCGACGTTTTGGAATTGCCCATCCGCGTTTACTCGTTTGCGGACTAAACCCACATGCGGGTGAGCAAGGTCATTTGGGAGACGAAGAAATTGAGATAATCGTACCGGTATTAAATAAACTACGTGAATCCGGTCATTTGCTTAAAGGGCCGGTTCCTGCTGATACTGCGTTCACGCCGGAAGCACTGGCAGATATCGATCTGGTAATTGCCATGTATCATGATCAAGGCTTGCCAGTATTAAAATCCCATGGCTTTGGCGACACAGTAAACATAACTCTTGGTTTACCAATCATTCGCACTTCGGTTGATCATGGAACAGCTCTGGACCTGGTGGCTACGGGTAAAGCCAGCTCATCAAGTCTGTCATGTGCAATCCATCAGGCCATTAGACTGGCTAATAACGAGATACGAATACAAAAAGTATCTGAACTCGAAGCACACTAATGGCTTCAGAAGCTCCCCACCGCCCCAGAAAACGTTTTGGTCAAAATTTTCTACATGACAAATTTGTAATTGAGCAAATTGTTGAAGCTTTCAATCCTGATCCTGATCTTGCCATTGTAGAAATCGGCCCAGGTAAAGGTGCACTAACTATTCCATTGCTGCATAAATTTGGCACTATCAATGTTGTGGAAATAGATACTGATCTAGCCCAGTTGCTGGACGACAATTGCAGGACTACAGGCGATCTGAGGCTGCATGTTGCAGATGCACTGAAATTTGATTATTCACAAATACAACCAGCCCCTCTGCAAATTATTGGTAACTTGCCTTACAATATTTCTACACCATTAATGTTCCATCTATTGAGTCAGTTTTCAAATATAAAGTTCATGGTATTGATGTTGCAAAAGGAAGTGGTGGACCGCATTTGTGCCAGCAATAATGAAAAAGACTATGGCCGTCTCTCGGTGATGGTGCAGGCACAGTGTCAGGTTGAAAAATTGTTCTCTGTCCCACCCGGCGCCTTTAACCCGATTCCCAAAGTAACATCGGCAGTGGTGAAATTGACGCCAAACAAGACCCTTAATTCCGGTATTGAAGATTCGCTAATGTTCGAGCAAATTGTTCGACAGGCGTTTAGTCAACGCCGAAAAACTTTGCGAAATGCATTGAGAGATTTAGTGGACATTAGTTGTCTGGAAACCTTGTCGATATCACCTGCCTCCAGGCCTGAGAATCTTAGTGTTAAAGACTATATTGATATCGCTAATTATATTTACTTTCAACAGAATCAATAAGATAGAGCTGTGGGTAAGTATGGGGATTACTTATCTCCCGTAGCATGGATTTCGAACAGGAAAATAATCTGATTTTAGACGAAATTTAAGCCAGAATTATTTTATTATTTAATATCAATGACTTAGCTTTTAAGCAATTGATCATCAATTAAGTGAGTGCTTGCTTACATTTTTTGTCTACACCTCCAATTTTGTGTGTATAAAATTACATACCTACACTGGTTTTTCCAATATTTAATCACGAATATTCTGTAAGCTTTTGTTGTAACGGGATTATTTTTTTAGAACATCGTATGCACTAAATGAATGGTTTATACTGCCGCGTCGACTAGAACCAGATTAATAAAACCCCTTTTGACCAAGCTTATTAACAAACTCTTTCTACTTACCAGTGCCTGCAGCGAGTGGAGCGGCAAAATTGTCTCCTGGCTCGTTTTAGCAATGGTAGTTCTCGTTAGCTACGACGTAAGCATGCGGTATTTTTTCAGTAGCGGTTCAATCGCCCTGCAGGAAATGGAATGGCATATTTTTTCCTTCATATTTTTATTGGGCGCTGCCTATACACTGAAACACGACGATCATGTGAGGCTGGATCTTTTTTACCAGAGTAGATTCATGAACGATTATCGTCGCGCCTGGGTGAATTTGTTCGGTAGTATTTTCATGCTGCTGCCTTTTTGTATTTTAATCATATATTGCGCATGGCCATTCGTTAATCTTTCCTACATTTCAGTGGAAAATTCACCCGATCCTGGTGGCTTGCCGTATCGCTGGATATTGAAGGCAGTCATACCCGCCGGGTTCGCCTTACTTTTATTACAGGGAATTAGCGAGATTTTAAAAAACCTTGGCTACATTTTGGAAAACAGAAAATGACAATCTGGATTGGTCTGATGTTTTTGACACTAATGCTCATGCTTCTACTGGGCTACCCTGTTGCCTTTACCCTCGGCGCCGTGGCCCTGCTCTATGGAAGCATTTTCCTTGGTGTCGATTTTTTCAACCTGCTGCCTCTGCAAATCTGGGGGGTAATGACCAACTTTACTCTCCTTGCTGTACCTCTTTTCATATTAATGGGCATCATCCTCGACAAGTCTGGCCTGGCTGAAGACCTGCTGGAAACTATGGGTCTGTTATTCGGCAGAGTGCGAGGAGGTCTGGCAATTTCAGTAGTACTTGTTGGCGCTTTACTAGCCGCAACCACTGGTGTTGTCGGTGCAACAGTTGTAACAATGGGTGTTATTGCCTTACCCACTATGCTGAAACGAAATTATTCTCCGCAATTGGCCACAGGTACTATCGCGGCTGCCGGCACGCTTGGGCAAATCATTCCACCCAGTATTATTCTAATCCTGTTGGGCGATGTAATTGGTGTGCCGGTGGGCCGTCTGTTCATTGGTGCCGTGATCCCGGGTATTTTACTGATCACCCTGTTTCTTATTTATATTTCAATATTTGCCTGGATGAAGCCGGAAGTTGGTCCTGCACTTTCTGAAGTTGAGGGCGGAGATGGCCTGCTTAAAAAGGTTATTTTCACCCTTTTTCCCCCGTTAATACTCGTTCTGGGGGTTTTGGGTTCAATATTTTTTGGTATCGCCTCACCGACAGAATCTGCTGCTATCGGTGCAATTGGAGCGATGTTGCTGGCCGCAGCTCACAGGCGCCTGACTCTTCAAAACCTTCAGGATGCTATGCAGCAGACTACACGCCTGACAAGCATGGTTTTTCTTATTCTGATTGGAGCCACGGCTTTCGGCCTGGTATTTCGTGGCATGGGAGGCGCATCACTCGTCAGCGAGCTGATGCTCAATCTGCCGGGGGGTACGTGGGGGTTCATGGCGGTTAGTATGGGTCTAATATTTGTTCTGGGCTTTTTTCTGGACTTCTTACAAATTTGCTTCATCGTCGTGCCAATCCTGCAACCAATTGCTCAGCAACTGAACATAGACTTGTTATGGCTGGCCGTTTTGATCGGGATAAACCTGCAGACTTCTTTTCTCACTCCGCCTTTTGGTTTTTCCCTGTTTTATCTTAAAGCTGTAGCTCCACCTGAAATCAAAATTCAACACATATACAAAGGTATTTTGCCTTTTGTTGTCATACAGGTGATCGTAATTATTCTTTTACTAGTTTTTCCTGAAACCGTTCTATGGCTGCCTAATCTGATGGATAAGTGGCAAGGATTGTAATAATTCCTGTTTTACCGATAACGTAATTATCTCATTCAATAGGGTCTGTTTACGATTTTGATCTGATTATTTCGATTACAGAACTTGTTTGAGGAGATACATCTCGCCAGATATAAAAAGATGCCGCAGCCTGATGTACAAGCATCCCCAGTCCGTCCAAGGCAATTCTTGCGCCATTTTCCCTGGCCCATTTTACAAAGCATGTATCCGCATCGGCATAAACCATATCGTAGCAACAGGTATTCATTGCCAGTGTGTCATCTATTGGAAGCAACTCCCCGTACAAACTGGCAGAAGTACCATTAATAATTATGTCGAAGAAGCCTGATTTCAGATCGGTAAATTCGCTGGCACTAAGTCGTTCATCGCTACCATAGTTTGTTACAAGTTCCTCTGCCCTTGAATGCGTACGATTGGCTATGGTAATGCTTTGCACACCTTGTTCCAGCAAGCCACTCAAAACACCTCGCACTGCACCACCGGCTCCTAAAATAAGGATATTTTTATCTTGTAACTGGATATCATTTGCGCGTAAATCATTTACCAGACCTGTAGCGTCAGTGGTATCGCCATGACTTTCACCCTTCTTATCGAACCAGATAGTATTTACAGCAGCGGCTTTTTTTGCTCGAGCAGTAAGATGATCCACTGCATTGCAGGCATCACCTTTAAAAGGCACCGTTATATTCAGACCTTTGCCCCCTAGTCGCTGAAACTCTGACAGGGCTTCGCTGAAGCAATCGGGGTCAACCAAAATTGCCTGGTAAAATAAATTTTGATCTGTTTGCTCAGCAAAAATTTTGTGGATCTGCGGGGATTTGCTATGGCTGATGGGATTGCCCATAACACAATAATTATCGGTGTCCGCCGGCAGGCAAATTTGAAGACTACTCGTCATTTTGAATGACCTTGTCTGATTGAAGTCAGCTGGATAGCGGGCTTTGTTAGCTCCTGCCCTGTAAACCGCCTTGTAGACAGCTGGTCTCTATGCCTCGCTCACTCAATAAAAATGCTCCGGCCGAACTACGTCTACCAGTATCACAATAGAGTATGTAGTGTTTACTTTCATCGAGTGAATCGGCCTTCATGCGTAACATGAATAGTGGGATATTGATGCTACCCTCAATACCGTTATTTTTGAATTCGCTGTCAAGCCGCACGTCGACGAAGACGGCACCATCGGCTACAAGAGCATCTGCTTCCTCGTTGCTTACCCAACTCAACATGGGTTCCTTTAGAAGTTCATTAAAATCTTCCTTGGACAATCGCATCAGTGAGCCATCGGTTGTCATGATGATATTGGCGTTACGTTTTGCCTCGGATAGCAAGGCTTCTTCGCCGAAAGCATCTCCATCCCCAAGCGTTGCCAGTATTAATTCAGATCCGCTCTTGGAAGGACGTGTAACCTTGCATTTACCAGTTTTGATTATGTAATAGTAATCACCGTCTTCACCCTGACTAATTATCGCCTCGTCAGCTTTTACCGGGACTTCCTGGATACGCATAAACATAGCCTGGATATTGGCCGGTGGTACCTGCAAGAAAGCTTTCGACTGTAAAATCCGTGTCATCCAGTCGCCGCCATCATCTTCGCCCTCTTCTTCTTCAGATACAGTGATTTCGTCTACTTCGATACCGGCCATTTGATCCCAGGTAAGCAGGATATCGAGCAAATCGCTATCTATACGAGTAATTTTGCACGGTGTTTTAGCTACAGCCAGCTGTTTACGCGGTTGCTGGTTGGCAATTGGGTGCCTGGCTATGTCTGAGCCAGCCAGCAATGTAGTTTTCTCACCATTTTCTGGTGTGAGCTCCACTTCACCGTCTATCAGGTATACAGTCTTGCGGTCGGTATCACCCGGCTTAAAAATTACTTTGCCTGCTGCCAGTTCTTCTTCAACAGTTTTACCTGCCAATTCCTGAAAATTTTCCGCATTCAAGGCACTAGGTGGAACAAATGACTTTAGTACGCCTTTATCTACCAGATTAGCTGACATTCTCTCTCTACACTCATAACAGGTACGTAAATATTAATTATTAATCCAGATACTAATTTTAAGCTGAGTTGCTAGTGATTCAAACAGATATTTTTGCTGGTGAATTTGACTCATAAAAAAGGGCGCTTCTGCGCCCTTTGTTGTACTTAATAAGGGATTTTGATACTTAAAGATTATACCCACGCTCATCGTGCAGCACCAGATCCAATCCCTCTGTTTCTTCCTCGTTACTTACACGAAGCCCTATCACCGCATCCAGCCCTTTTAACAAAACGAAGCTGATAATACCGCACCAGGCCGCTGTCGCGACTATCCCGATGGATTGGGTCAGGAGCTGTTCACCAATTGAGACCTCAAGCCCTAATCCACCAAAAGCTTCAGCGGCAAACACACCGGTGAGGAAAGTACCCAGTATACCGCCGACACCGTGCACAGGAAAAACATCCAGGGAGTCATCTATTTTTAATCCGCGTTTGATATATTGTGTAGCAAAATAACAAACCACGCCGGCCGAAAGGCCGATTATCAATGCGCCTGCTGGTCCGACATAGCCGGAAGCCGGTGTAATCGTTCCCAGTCCAGCAACCATGCCAGTAACAATACCTAACACACTTGGTTTACCATGTTTAACCCACTCACACCCCATCCATGCAAGTGACCCTGCTGCAGCTGAAATATGCGTTACTACCATGGCCATGCCAGCATTCCCGTCTGCTGCCAGGGCACTACCAGCATTAAAACCAAACCAGCCAACCCAGAGCATAGCGGCCCCGGTAACAGTAATGGTCATATTATGTGGCGGCATCATAGTCTGCGGAAATCCCTTACGATTGCCTAATACAACTGCCGCAACGATGGCTGCGACACCGGCGTTTATATGTACGACCGCTCCACCGGCAAAATCCATGAAGCCCATATCAGCAAGCCAACCTCCGCCCCAGACCCAGTGACATACGGGCGCATATACCAATACCAACCACAATGCAGAAAACCAGAGCACGGCAGAAAACTTCATTCGTTCAGCAAATCCACCGACTATTAAGGCAGGCGTAATGATAGCAAAGGTCATCTGGAACATGAAAAATACAGTTTCCGGGATACTGGTATCACTACGGATGGTATCCACGTTAATACCTTGCATAAATGCATAACCACTACCGACAAGTTGATTTATACCGCCCCCGTCTCCAAAAGCGAGACCGTAAACGAACAGCATCCACAAGATAGATACAATGCAGGCGATAGCGAAACATTGCATCAATACAGACAACACATTCTTGCTCCGTACCAGACCGGCATAAAACAGGCCAAGCCCGGGCAAAGTCATAAACAGAACCAGGGCAGTAGAGGTCAAAATCCATGCAGTGTTTGCACCATTCAACTCCCCGGCGAATACAGCTGATGGAAAAATTGATGTGACAAAAATAGCCAATAAAGAGAAAATACATTTTTCGAGTTGATTCATTTTTAATATCCCCAAAAGAATAAAGTCTATAAAGCGTCTACACCGGTTTCCCCGGTACGTATTCGTATTACCTGCTCCAGATCGGTAACAAAGATTTTTCCATCACCTATCTTGTTAGTGTTGGTGGCCTTACAAATCGCTTCAATCGCCGCGTCCGCGATAGCATCATCCAGAGCGACTTCAATCTTTACCTTAGGTAGAAAATCAACGACGTATTCTGCTCCTCGATAGAGCTCTGTATGTCCTTTTTGCCT
>JABHFC010000147.1 GCA_018676275.1 Gammaproteobacteria bacterium
AACGAATCAAGAAAAACTGGCCAGAATTTTCTGTAGTTGCTTCACATCAGATAACACGTGAGTGGAGAGAGTATGAACGTTCAACAACTACAGCTCTCGCGGCGTACGTGTTACCGAAAACCAAACAATATTTAAATAAATTAAGTAGTGCGTTAAAACAAAATGATTTTAGTGGACGTGCGTACGCTATGCAGTCCAATGGTGGTATAGATAGTTTTGAAGCGGCCGGATCACGGGCTATCACGATGGTGGAATCGGGACCTGCCAGCGGCGTATTGGGAGCCGAAATGCTGGGTCGGCAACTTGAACTGGGCAGCATGATTACACTGGATATCGGTGGTACAACTGCAAAATGTTCACTGCTGCAAAACGGTAAGGTACAAATTACCACGGACTACGCTATTGAACGTACCCGGCAGTACTCGGGCTATCCCATTATGGCGCCTACTGTGGATTTAGTGGAGATTGGTAATGGTGGTGGCTCCATCGCATGGATAGATGACGATGGGCAATTGCATGTCGGGCCAAAGAGCGCAGGCGCATCACCGGGACCCATTGCCTATGGTCTGGGTGGAACTGAACCCACTACTACGGATGCAAATTTGATTTTGGGACGCATTGACGCCGACTATTTTTGTGGCGGTCAGCGAAGTGCTGACATGGGATCTATTCAAAAAGGCTTTCTTGATCTAGGCAAGAAAATCGGGATGAATGCTAAAGAAACAGCACGTGGCGTTATCCGGGTTGCCAACAATAACATGGTAAATGCACTCAAGCTGGTTTCCGTCAACCGCGGATTTGACCCGCGAGATTTCACACTTGTGGCATTTGGCGGCGGTGGCGGGATGCATGCGATGTTTCTGGCAAAGGAACTGCAAATTGCCAAAGTAATCGTGCCAGCCAGGTCCGCGGTATTTTCGGCATGGGGAATGCTTATGTCCGATATACGTCGTGATTATCTGCTGACTCGACCTGTATTGATTGGAGAAGAATTTTTCAACGACATAATCCAGATATATAAAACGCTAGAAGAACAGGCTCTTGAAGAATTGACTGGAGAGGGATTAGCTGCAAACGATATTACATTCGAACGCTATGGCGATATGCGATACCACGGGCAGGAATTCACTATTAAAATTCCCTTTTCATCTGATAAATTAAACAAGCAGTCAATCGCAGAACTTGCTGAGTTGTTTAGCCAAAACTACGAACGTGAATATACTTATCGTCTCCCAAATGCTGTTGAATTGGTAAGCTTTCACGTAGTAGCGCGCGGTGATCTCGGTTCACCGCAATCAGAAAAAAAGAACAGAAAGCATGGTTCATTGACGGAAGCAATTCGCGGACATCGTCAGGTTGATTTTGATGAACTTGGTGTGCATGAAACCGTAATTTATGAACGGGACTTAATCGCAGCGGGGTTGAAAATCGAGGGTCCGGCAATAATTGAAGAATCTACCAGTACAATCGTCGTTTTACCTGGTAGTTATGCCACGGTTGATGATTATGGACATCTTCATCTAAATTTAAATGACTGATGAGTAGAACATATGAAACATACTGAAATCGATCCATTTTCTGCTGAGATTATTCGTAACGCGATACAGGCAATTAGTGATGAAATGTTCGTGTGTTTGCGTAAGGCTGCAATGAGTTCAAATATCTACGAAACGCTCGATTTTTCTGTGGCGATTATGGATGGCAAAGGACAACTAGCCTGCCAGGGTGCTGGTCTGGAAATGTTTATAGGCTTACTGGGGGCTGGTCCCAGGGCGATTCTGGATAAATTTGGAAAGACAAATGACATCCGGGAAGGCGATATCTTTATTACAAACGACCCCTACAATGGGGGCGGCAGTCACCTGAATGATGTCGTAATGTTAAAACCGGTTTTTTATAAAGAGCAGCTGGTGGCGTGGATGTCAAACAAAGCCCATTGGAGTGATATCGGAGGTATGACTGCAGGTGGAATGTCACCATTGGCCAATGAAATCTTTCAGGAGGGATTACAGTTTCCTGAAATAAAATTGTTTGACGCAGGAAAGCAAAACCAGGCTGTAATAGATATGGTAGAGGCCAATAGTCGTTGGCCAGATATTACCCTCGGTGATATGTGGGCCTGTATTGCATCGTTGAAAACAGGAGAGAGTCGCTTCCTCGAACTTATTGAACGTTTTGGTGCGGTAACGGTTGAAACAGTAATTGAGGAGTTTATTGATTACGGTGAATCAATAACGTTGCGCGCTTTGGCAAAACTTCCAAATGGTGTATACGAAGCAGAAGAGTTATTTGAAGACGGGCAACCAATGCGAGTAAAAATAAGGATCACGGATGAGGTCTTTGAAGTTGATTTGCGTAACAATCCTCCTCAGCATAGTGGACCATTCAACGCTTCCTATGTAGGAACGTGGACCAGTTGCCAAATATTGTTCAAGGCGATAACTACGCCGGGCCAGATAACTAACGAAGGCTCGTTTAAACCCATGAAACTCCTTACAGACAAGGGATCCATTTTTGATGCGGAACGACCGGCCGCCGCCGGTTTTTATTTTGAACCCATGTCATACGCAATGGATATTATTTGGAAGGCTATGGCACCGATTGCGAAGAACGTATTACCGGCGGCGCAGTTTAATTCGCTTTGTTCAATACATATAGTTAACAAACACCCGGATAACGACAGTTTGCAGATGATGATGCAATGTCATGCTGGGGGCTGGGGCGGTGGTGTCGGTAAGGATGGTGAAACAGGCTTGTTTAGTACAGGCGGTGGGGAGCTCTTTTTTTGCCCCTTTGAAATACGTGAATGCCGTACTGGTATCGAGGTAGTTAGTGCGCGCTTGCATGATTATGGTGGAGGTGAGGGTCGGTATCGAGGTGGTCGTGGGATCGAGTATGTTTATCGCATACGCGCTGAAAAAGCCTCGTTAACTACGGGTTTCATGCGTACCAAAAATCCTCCATGGGGGGTAAATGGTGGTCGCCCAGGCTCACTTAACTCCTGTACTGTGATGCATGTAGATAGTGGTGAAGAAGAAGTGTGTAATTCTGTCTGCGAGCTGCCACTTAAAAAAGGTGACCTCGTGCGTATTGTATCGGCAAGTGGAGGAGGTTGGGGAGAACCCGGCGACCGTCCAACTGAGCTCATTATTGACGATGTTAAAAATGGCTATGTCACCACCGAGCAGGCGAAACAAATCTACGGTTTATAGCTCCCTGCTTGCGAATTTTTCCTGGTGTAACTCAGCGCTATAAGCATGAGAATCAAAGACAAAGCATAAGCTGAAAATGTCGCCCAGCCTGCCATGGTGTAGTCATTTCCAGTTACCGTATAGCCGACCACTGCGGGACCGGAGGTACTGCCCAGGCTTCGGAAAGCAATGGAGGCGGCTACAATTCTTCCCAGCGGATCGAGGGAGGCAAGTAGCGAAGCAAAATAGATCATCACAAAAAAACCAACAGTCTGTTGTAAAGCTGCCGCTATAAAAAATGTATTGCCATTGTTGGCAGTGCCCAACATAAGTGCCGCACCACAGAGTAAAAATAGCCCCACACATACCGGCAGTTGATGGCCAATACGATCACGCAAAGTAAACGCTGTTATTGCCCCTGCCATGGCAAATATCAGTGAGTAGGAAATGAAATTGCCAACTTCTACTTTAGACAGGCCAACACCTTCACCAATACGCATCAAGTAAGCCCAAAGCCCTCCCTGCGCAAGATAAAATAAACATGTCGCTAACAGCGCACATATGGCAGTAATATTCAGAGGGACAATGCCTACACCCTCTGTCTTGATTGTATCTGGTACGGTACGCGGTAGCAGCCAAATCAGGGGAGCGCCTACTATGGCAATTATGACTACAATACCAAACACACCAAAAAGGCCATGACTCGCAGCCAGTGGCGGTACAAAGCGATAGACCAGGATGCCGTACAAAATGAGCATCAGGAAAGCAATCGAAAATAGTTGGTCAGGTTTTCGGGTAGCGGCAACAGCAGCATGGCTGACTGAAAGTAGAATCCCTTCAGCGATTCCTGCTATCGCACGACTGACTATAAAAAGAACGAAGCCTGGATATATAGCAGAAATAAAATAAGCGAAAATAAGCAGAACTATGCCGAAATAAGCGAGTATGCGGCGATCAACCTTAGCCATGCGCGGGGCGATAAAAAGGGAGGCAATTCCGACGCAACCGACTTGCAAGGCATCAATTCTACCGGCAACTGCATCACTTAAGCCGGCTTCACTGACAACAATACTGATCCAGAGTGGTTCAACAGCAACACCAGAGAAACCGATGCACCAGGTTGCAAGAATGCCAATCGCTGCTTTGGTATCGGAAGACATTATCAATTTACTTTGCCGATTCTATAGTCGGCGGAGTGAGAAAAATCTGTGAAAATACTGAAATTAATTTTTAGAATGAAACCTTTAGAGACAAGCCCCATTCTCTAGGTTTGGAAAACTGTGCAGTTATATATTCCGCGAAGCCAACTCCGTTCTGTGCGCTTAACCTGTAAATAGAATCAGTGAGGTTTCGGCCGTAAGCCTGAATCTGCCAGGGACCGTTTTGTGGTTTGTAAGTGGCCAGTACATTGACCTGTGTATAGCCATCCTCACCTTCATTGAAGTGATTCGGTAAGCGAAACTCATAGGCATCCTTATAGATTATGTCTCCACGCAATGTAAACTCACCTAGATCCTGGAGTGGTATGGTGTACTGGGCGCCAATTGAAGCAGACCAGTTAGGCGCTCCCGGCAACTCAGTATCGTCGCGAATCGTCCCCGCCAGGACCGCACCCTGTTCCACATTGGTTATGTTATTTTCCAGATAGCCAATACTTGCGTTAATTTCAAAATTTTCCGATATCAACATCAATGCATCCATTTCAAAGCCGTAAACTTCTGCTGTAGCGATATTGCCAGTAACGACGCCAGCAGCCTCAATTGTTGAGCCCTGCAAATTGTCGTAGTCGTAGTAGAAAACTGACATGTTTGCGCGCAAACGGCGATCCAACCACTCGGATTTTAGACCAGCTTCGTAGGCCCAGATCTTTTCTGGCTCAAATGAGCTCGGCTCTGTCGTGCTTAAATGCCGCCCATTAAAGCCACCACTTTTAA
>JABHFC010000148.1 GCA_018676275.1 Gammaproteobacteria bacterium
AAAATAATTCAATTCCATTTTCTGCCAGGCGTTTCATATCAACTCCTGCTTCCCGCAAACTTTCTACATCGCTAACAGGAATACCAGATATGCGTTCCATTACCATGACATTGGCTGTGGTTAGGTCCCACTCAATTTCAGGTATATAAAGTAACTCTGAATTTGCGAAATTTCTGCGCAACTGGGAAGCGTTGGCGGCTTCACGCATAAGATCAAGCTCACCCAGTAATGTCTTTTCAAACTCAATCACAACATTACCTGGTTTTAATTTACGAGCGTCCTCCCAGTAAGCCTCCGCCTTGGCAGCAAGCACATGCATCAGACCCAGATCACGTTTTATCAGTTTCTCTATTCCCGGTCTGACCACCTTGACAATCATTTCTCGACCGTCCTTCAATGTCGCGCTATGAACCTGCGCTATCGAAGCAGAAGCCAGTGGTGTCTCATCAAATTCAAGAAAAATATCTTCTGTTTTTTTAGAAAATTCTTTTTCAATAATTTGTCTGGCTTGTTCGCCGGGAAATGGCGGTACATTATCCTGTAACTTTGCCAACTCATCTGCATAGTCCTCAGGCAGTAAATCACGACGTGTGGATAAGATCTGTCCGAACTTAACAAAAATAGGTCCCAGCTCTTCCAGCACCAGTCTTACCCGTTCCGCCTGCGATCCCCGCTCCCTTTTAAACCAGTTCCAGGGAAGTAAACGCTCAATAAAGCGTACCGACCGGAAGATACGCATTGCAAATACCAGGCGATCCAGTCCATGACGGATCAATACTCGTTGAATTCCCAGTAATCTTAATGCCTGACCAGATGTAAACATTATTCTTTTCTATATTGTTCGAGTTTGCTGATTCGAAGTTTCAATCTTTCTGTATCATTACGTAGTGTATCTACAGCGCTGATAAATTCATCCACTTCTGTTTTATGCAGAGTTGTTTCTGATTCATATCGCAGGTATTCACTGACATCCATTTGCAGCTTATTACCAGAATCACGGGCAAAAGTCCCTACTCCCCTTATAAATCTGCCCATTTTGTGTGCCAGAGTATCACCAAACCACTTTGACAACTGCTCTTCCCAGTCAAGATCAAGATCAAATACAATTGATTGAAAATCCTGCGCTAATCCAACATCACCAATTACTTCTATACTACCGGCAAATCCACCTGATTTTGTCTTCGTCTTCAGCATATAGCTGAGCATATCAGGTGGCGTACCACGGATTTTTACATTCACATTATCTGCAAACTCAGATCGCAACTGCAGGCCTCCTGCAAACGGCAATATGTAAATGCAAAAATCAGAATTAATCAACTCCATTGAGATTACCTGACCTGACAAGGTCTGCAGCCTTTCCAATGCTTCCTCATCCAATGCAAGGATATGATTAATCTGCCGTTCAATTTTGCCTAGGGTCTGTTGACCTTTCATATTCGCCACTGCTGGTGGCTATTTTTTTCATCAGCAAGGCAGAGCAAGCGCAGTGTAGTCACTCTACATAAGCGCGTGATAACGCAGCTGAGGGGAAAAATAGTCCCAGCCCTTCGGGTTGAGCCTGAAAAAGCACCACTCGGCGGGGCTCGTCGCTCATTTGGAACAACCAAACTTCTCTCCTCGCGCCTTGATTGGCGCTTTTTCAGATTCAACAGTTGCGAAGATGAAAGGTCAACAGACCCTGTAATATCATGTTATCCGATTTTTCAGTCTATCTCGTCTCTGGGTGCCGGTATCTGTACACGCTAAAGTTGATTTCTCATAACTTATAACCTTTATGTACTGCCACAATACCACCTGTTAGATTGTAATATTCCACACGAGAAAACCCGGCAGTCTGCATCATGCCTTTCAATGTCTCCTGATCAGGATGCATGCTAATGGACTCAACCAGGTAGCGATAACTGTCTTTATCCTGGGTGATTATCTGGCCGAGATGAGGGATAAATTGAAATGAATATGTTTCATATAACTGCTTCAGTACTGGTATGACAACTTTAGAGAACTCCAGAATTATAACATTGCCTCCATACTTCAGTTTCTCAAACATGGAACGCAAAGCTGCATCCTTATCAGTCACATTTCTCAGCCCAAAAGCGATACATACGCAGTCAAAACTGTTTTTTTGAAAGGGAAGAGCCTCTGCATTCGCCTGTACAAATTGAAACCCTGAACTAAGACCTCGATCAAGCAGGCGGTCCCTGCCTTCACTCAGCATGGCATTATTAATATCACTAACAATCACCGAACCCTTCTCACCTGCTGCACGATGAAAGAGCACAGACATATCACCGGTGCCACCAGCAACGTCAAGAATTTTTGCACCTGATTTGATTTGAGCAACATGAATTGCGTATCTTTTCCAAAGACGATGAACACCGAATGACATCAGATCGTTCATCAAATCGTAACGAGATGCCACAGAGCTGAATACTTCGCCTACCCGCCTGGTCTTTTCCTGGGGCTCTACTCGTTCAAAGCCGAAATCGGCTGAGTCATTCTCCATTACTGTGGTTTTCTTTCATGGCCCGCATGGGCGAGGGCGTGTAAATAGCTTTTCCAGTAATCATCATGCTTTGTACCAAGATCATAGAGGAAATCCCAGGTGTAAATCCCACTATCATGTCCATCATCAAAAACCAGCTTCACCGCATAGTTACCAACCGCTTCTACTTCGTTAATACTGACATTTTCTTTTCCCAGTTGCAGGATTTCCTGTCCCGGACCATGACCTCTCACTTCTGCTGAAGGAGAATAGACGCGTAATAATTCACAGCTCAATTCGAAGGAAGATTCGTCATCAAAATCAATATTAAGCAAACGAGATTTCTTTTTAAGGTTAATCGAAACGGGTCTGGGCTTTTTTTCAGGCATATAAGTTATCGCTCTTGAGTTTATAAAATGTATCTCGATAGATCTTCATTCTGCATTAATTCATTCAAATGCTGATCAACATATTTGCCATCTATATTTATTGTCTCACCAGCCTTTTCTGTTGCTTCGAAAGAAAGTGTCTCCAGTAATCGTTCCATTACAGTATGCAGTCTTCTGGCACCAATATTTTCAGTATTTTCATTTACCTGCCAGGCAATTTCAGCGACACGTCTTATACCATCCTCGCTAAAGGTTAATGTCATGTCTTCCGTGTTCAACAGGGCAGCATATTGTTCAGTAAGTGATGCATCAGGCTCAGTCAATATACGTACAAAGTCTTCCACCCCCAGAGCAGTTAATTCGACCCGGATAGGTAAACGCCCCTGCAATTCAGGTATCAAATCCGAAGGTTTGGCAAGATGGAAGGCACCGGACGCAATAAACAGGATATGGTCAGTTTTTACCATGCCATATTTCGTTGATACTGTGCTTCCTTCTACCAGCGGCAACAGATCTCTCTGCACACCTTCGCGCGATACGTCGGGGCCACTGTTTTCGGAGCGGCCACATACCTTGTCCAGTTCATCCAGAAATACCAGTCCATTCTGTTCCACTGCTTCCAGCCCGTGCAGTTTAATTTCATCCTCGTTAATCAATTTGGCTGCTTCTTCTTCGGTCAGCAAACTAATTGCTTCACCTACTCTCAGCTTGCGAGTGCTCTTTTTGCCACCAGACATATTCTGAAACATGCCCTGCAACTGGTTGGTCATTTCTTCCATACCCGGTGGAGCCATAATTTCAACGCCTATTGCCGGCATGTTCAATTCAACTTCTATTTCCCTGTCCTCTAATTCCCCTGATTTCAACATGCCCCGAAATTTCTCACGAGTGCTATTGTCTTTCTCTTCCGATTCATCGTCATCGCCAAAGTGACGAGCTCTTGGTAACAGAATATCCAGCACTCTATCTTCTGCGGACTGCTCTGCCCGGTGCTGGACTTTCTCCAGCTCCACCTCACGAGTCTGTTTGATCGCTACATCAGCGAGATCACGAATTATTGATTCCACATCACGACCTACATAACCAACCTCGGTAAACTTTGTCGCTTCAACTTTTATAAAAGGCGCGTTAGAAAGTTTCGCCAGGCGTCGGGCTATTTCTGTTTTACCCACACCTGTAGGCCCTATCATTAATATATTTTTAGGTGTGATTTCATTACGTAAATTTTCATCGACGCGGGTTCGTCGCCAGCGATTTCGCAAGGCAATAGCAACAGCTCGCTTCGCAGCATCCTGTCCAATGATATGTTTGTCCAGTTCCTGGACTATTTCTTGAGGTGTTAATGACGGCATTCTTATTCCTGTATTACTTGATTTCTTCAATAGTCAGCGCTGTATTCGTATAGATACAAATATCCGCTGCAATTGTGAGTGACTTCTCGACAATGGTTCTAGCATCAATATCAGTGTTTTCCAATAAAGCCTTGGCCGCTGATTTAGCGTAGGCACCACCAGAACCAATAGCCATGATCTGATCTTCCGGTTCGATTACATCGCCATTACCGGAAATAATCAGTGAAGCTGATTCATCAGCAACACAAAGCATCGCTTCGAGTCGTCTTAGCATTCTGTCTGTTCGCCAATCCTTGGCCAGCTCTACTGCTGAACGCATGAGGTTGCCCTGATGTTTTTCCAGCTTACCTTCAAAGCGTTCAAATAAAGTGAAAGCATCTGCGGTGCCACCGGCGAAGCCCGCAAGTATGCGATCCTTGTACAATCGTCGCACTTTGCGCGCGTTGCCTTTCATTACAGTGTCGCCCAGTGAAACCTGACCATCGCCACCGATAACAATATGCTTCCCTCGACGGACCGAGAGTATGGTTGTGCCACGAAATTGTTCCAAGACTGCCTCCAGTTAAAAATCGGTCATTTTACACGATGCGCTAAGCCAACATCCGAATAAATCGGATAATCACTTTTCCTTAAGCTATATATAGATTAATAATTAAAATTCAAGAGGATACGGCAGAAAAAGAGGTATTTCAGGAAACCACTAACTGCAACTTATTTTGCTTTCTTTTGCGCTCTTGGGTGAGCCTGATCATAGACCTTGGCAAGATGTTGAAAATCAAGATGGGTATATACCTGGGTTGTACTGATGTCAGCATGTCCGAGTAATTCCTGTACCGCACGTAAATCACCGCTCGATTCCAGCATATGCGTTGCAAACGAATGTCGCAGCATATGTGGGTGCACATGTGTACCCAGTCCCTGTTTTTTCGACCAGTGACGCAATCGTTGCTGAATACTTCGTTGACTGATACGACTACCCCGCTTACTGACAAATAAAGCTGTTTCATCATTATCGGCAAGAATGACTCGCTGTTTTAACCAGATCTGTAACGCCTGCAAGGCGTGTTGACCAACCGGCAACATGCGGGTCTTATTACCCTTACCGGTAACTGTTATTACAGCATCACCCAAATCTATGTTGCTCAGGTTCAGACTAACCAGCTCTGATAATCGTAGACCACAGGAATACATCAACTCAAAAATTGCTTTATCCCGTAGCGATAGAATATCGTCACCCTTAATTTCTACCAATTGAGTACTCTGATCAACATCCAGGGTATTCGGGAGTTTCTTTGCTGTCTTCGGTGTCACGATACCTTGTGCCGGGTTATTTGACGCCGCGTTGATTTTTATCAAATAACGATAAAAGGAGCGTATTGCTGACAGATTTCGTTGCAGACTCCGACCACCGATGCCCTGTCGATGACGTTGCGTGACAAAACCACGTATTTGGTGCCCATCTATATCACGCCAGCTTTCAACATTGCGCGTCTCACAATATTCACGGAAATTTCCAAGGTCACGCTGGTAAGCCTTGCGGGTTTGTAGTGAAAGATGATGCAGGGCCTTAATGAAGGCATCGATATGACTGAGTTCAGATTGCTGCACAGAATTATCTCAGCGACCCGGATACATCAACTGTAGATGCAAAGGAAAAGGTAATTTATCAGCCTCCGGCTATGACTCAACGATCCAGGGTTTCAGGATAAAACTCAAAATCTCACCCATATTTGCCAATAGTTCCACACCCATACCTTCCTGAAAGCGATCTGCATTGGAACTACCAATTGCCATGATTCCACCCCAGCCATCACCGTGCAGAGGAACCATAACAGCGGAAGTAATATCGTCTCCATCGTCACCAAACAGGAAGACTTGTTGCTGTCTTTTCATGCGTCCACTCAGTGGCATACGTTTTTCAATGATGGACTTAAACAAGGATTGCTCGGGCGCTGCAGAACCGGCGAATTCCACCCCGGCAAAGGTGTCTACAAATGAGGGATCAGCAAACAACCTGACAATGACCCTGTCTGCCCGGAAATTTTTGCTCAGATTGTCATACAGGGTTGAAAATATATCTTTTGGTTCGGCAGCATCCATTAGTGTCAGGGCTAACTGGTGCATGCGTCTGGCTAGTTCCTCATTTTGCCGGGCGATCTCAATTAGCTCATGCATCCTTTTACGAGCCTTATCATTCTGTTCGCGCAGAGCGATTAATTGTCGTTCAACCAAAGAGATGGCTTCACCGCTGGCATGTGGTACTTTTATGTCTATCAGTAGGTCCGGATAGTCATTGAAAAATTCCGGATGCGCCCGCAAATATTCTGCAATGGCACCTGCATTCAGACTCGGCACCTTATAATTATCTTCTGAAGCTGTACTCATATCTCAATATGCCCTTCATATACTGTAGTTGCGGGACCCGTCATCCAGACATGCTGCCCGTCCCCTGCCCAGCTAATCCGTAAATTGCCACCCTTTAATTCAACATCTACATCGTTTGCAAGTTTACCAGTATTTATACCCGCAGCGACAGCTCCACAGGCTCCGGTGCCGCAAGCCAGCGTTTCACCCACTCCCCGCTCATACACACGCAGACGGATGTGCGAGGAATCGAGAACTTGCATAAATCCTACATTCACGCTTTCCGGGAACACAGGATGTTGCTGAATCAAAGGGCCCAGTGTTGCTACCGACGCCTGCTCCAGATCATCGACAACAAGTACCGCGTGAGGATTACTCATAGAGACTGCCATAATCTCAATATCACCTGAACCCAGCTTCAGGGTGTAAAACTCCTGCTGCTCTGCAACGGCCATTGGAATATCTTGTGGTCTAAAAGCCGGCACACCCATGTCTACTCGAATTTGATCATCATTCTCAAAATAAATAGTCACCAGACCATTCATTGTTTCCACTTTTATTGCATCGCCTTCAATCAGTGAGTGTCTGCGTAAGAAATCACCAATGCAACGTACACCATTACCACATTGTTCGACCTCAGCACCATCTGCGTTAAAAATGCGATAACGAATATCCACGCCGCGTGTTTGTGTGCTTTCGATCATTAACACCTGATCACAACCAACACCGAAACGACGATCTGCGATAAAGCGGATCTGTTCCCTGCTCAATTGAATTGGAGTTTGTAAAGCATTGAGAACGACAAAGTCATTGCCAAGACCATGCATTTTTGTGAAAGACAGTTTCATAATGGCGACAGGGTACAGCCTGAAGCAGGACTTGAAAAGACTATAAACCAGCTAATTCTTAAGCTTATCAGGCTTGTTCAGGACTTGAATCAGCCGCCAGATGAATTGTCGATGTAGGAAAGGCACATTCAGCACCATGACTCTCAACAATATTAATTATCTTTAACATCACATCCTGTTTGATTTCATGAAACTTTATCCAGTTAGTTGTCTTGGTAAAGGTATAGACAAAGAAATCCAGTGAAGATGGTGCAAATTCGTTGAAGTTAACAATCAGCGTTTGACCTGCATCGATCTCTTCATGTTCCTTCAGCATGTTTTTTACATCTTCAACAACAACTGCCATTTTGCCAACATCATCATATCGAATAC
>JABHFC010000149.1 GCA_018676275.1 Gammaproteobacteria bacterium
GAAATCCCTGGCAACCTGATAAACCGCGGCAAGCCCGGTGCCGCCGCTAACAGCCATGATTTTTGATCCTTCAGGCGGGGATACGGCAATACCATAAGGGCCGCGGACATAGGCTTCCGTTCCCGGCTCCAGGCTCATCAAGGCTTCCGTGAACTGTCCCAGGTTGATGACGGCCAGGGAAAAGGGGTCGTCGGTCAGAGCAGAGAAAGGCTTTTCTCCAAGACCGGGTATCCAGAGGAAAATGAATTCGCCAGCTTGTACAGGCACTTTACGGTTAAAGGTGAGGATGCAAATGTCATCACAGATGCGCTTATTTTCCACCAGTGTGACCGGGGAAAATTCCATATCCACATCATAGCGGACCAGCGTCTCAGCCCCAAAAGCAGAGACTTAAAGGCACTGCTTAGTGCCAGAAGCGGACGGTGGCAGTCATATGAAGTTATATTTATTTCAAATTAAGAACCATTTTCTTGATATTGTTCTCTTTACAAGATTGAGAAAATATCCATACAGGAGTCGTGCTATAACAAGATCTGATAGAATCCAGATATAAAGAAATTGGGATATAAACAAAATGCTAAAAGCAACAATTCTACGACTGATCGTAATATTGTATGTCATGATATTGGTGTCAACATCACTCAAAGCGGAGACTGTTAAACCCAGGATTGCAGTATTCTCTGGAACAAGTGCTACCATCCAAAATAGTGCCCCCTTGTTCACAAGTAATAAGGCGCGAATGTTACACGGACTACCACTGCTCAAAACACCCGATGGAAACACACCGAAATATGATCTCCTGGTACCACAACGATTAGCTGCCGAGGTAGAGGTGTTTATCGAAGCCTTCAGTGGACATCCACTTGAAAATGATGCTGCTGAACTATATGGACCACCTGATGGTTATGTAGATGTTATAGGTAATTTCCATACCAATCGTAATACACCAACTGACAAACCTGTTTATCGGGTAACACTTAAACCAGATGATGGTCTGTATCTACTGCCATATATGGCCCGACAAGTTGATGGCAATCCCTGGGATGGCTATTGTGCGTATCCAAGAGCACCTGCAGAACAATGTCGACAACCTTTCTTTCCGGATGCTTCCCGCATATTTGAAGAGACCGACCGGGGGATATATGGTGTCAGCGACAATCAACCCGGGCATATTTTGTATTCCAAAGCGAAATTTGATTTCTACCGTGTGCTGCCTTCCGGTGGCTATAAGCAGGGTTTGAATGAAAAGAAACGGACCGATACAGGTACAGGTAATATAAAGCCGGAGAAGATGGGCGAAGACTTCTTTGCCTACCGACCTGCTCACCTACGTGCATCGCCGGGATATAAAGATCTCGCTACGGTGACCAATGTAGTACAACAAACAATGACATCAGATGATTATCTTGGGGCTATCTGGCTCGAAGGTAGCCCTACGGTGGAAGACACCCTCTACTGGTTGAACCTTCTTATTGATACCGAGGCTCCCATCGTCGCCAATGCCGCACAGCGACCCAACCGTACGGTTTCCGCTGATGGTCCTCAAAACATTGTTGATTCCGTGGACTATATCATTTCAAAAGTATGGAGTGATTCTCAAGGTAACAACAATTTGGGGGCCGTTTTGATTCAGGATGAACAAATCTTTGCGGCACGGCAGGTACAAAAATCTGATGCACGTCCTGGCGGTTATATTGCGACAGGAGATCATGGCGGCATACTCGGAACAATGGGTGTCCCGGGTCGTCCTAGAATCTATTTCAATCCAGAAATGCAGCACACCTGGAACTCCGATGTCCGATTGACATCACTTCCCAGTTCTGTAAATGGTGTATTGTTGCAGAATGGCGTATACAAACAAACTAATGTGCGTACTAAAGATAAGGAAGGATTTCTGATCGGAGAAAACATACCCAGGGTATTCATCGTCAAATCCGGATATTTTAGTCAAGACAGTACATCACCGAATCCGGAAGATGAAGTGGATATTGTAGCCAGGATCGAAAAGAATTTGACACAAAATCCCCTGGCTGGATTTGTCGCTGAAGGACTGTCTCCCTATGGTCTTCTGTCACGAGGTCCAGAGAGTGCGCTGCAAATTGCTGTGTTTAGTGGAATGCCGGTTGTATTCACTGGACGTGGCAATGCAGGAGGGGCGACACCAACAATCTATTTCTCACGTCGGCCTGCTATTGCAGGTAATAATTTAACCGCTACTAAGGCACGTATGCTACTTAAGGCATGTTTGTTGAAATTTGGTAGTCTGCCGCCTGCACAGGATCCGAAAAACCCAACTGCAGCAGAACATAAGATGGTTCAAAATGCGATTGCTAAATATCAAACAATCTTTGACTCACATTAACAAATTGAAAATTTATCAAATTAGGTGAGTTACTTTTTATCAATTCTTTCAACGTCTGCAGTGGGTCGGAAGCGGAAGTAACCACCCGGCTAGTCGAAACGTCTGCTTTCGGGAGTACGGCAGACCTTAAAAACAAGCCAAATCAATCAATTCCCACTTTCGCTTAGTGCCAGAAGCGGACATTCTCAAACTAAATCTCAACTACGTGCAACGTTTTTCAAAATTTCGGTTCTCTCCTAACATCAATCGATCACCGGTGACTCAATTTGCTTGATTATTGTTGAAATTACATACGTTGCCTAATCTGCAATTGATGTTTTTTGCCAATTTGGAAATGGACCAAGTAGCGTCATCATGAGAATGACAGCAATATTAACAATCACGGCTATTGCTAATATACTCGAGTAAGATCCTGTGCTCTCATAACTCAATGCAAACATAAGGGGAGAGACGGCAATTCCTAACATCATGGCTGATAATAACAGACCATAAATAGTACCGAATGCGCGTAACCCAAAATATCGACTTGCCAGGAATGAAATAAGATCCGCTTCTGCGCCCAGGCTAAAACCAATTAGAACACTGGCAGTTACGGCGTACCAACCTGCCACGCCGGACATCAATATCGCAATTCCAATAGTTGAAAGAGTGAAAAAAAACATTGCGACATATGGCGCGAATATACGATCAACAAGATAACCAATCAAAATACGGCCAATAAACAGAGTAACGCCAACCGCAGATGCTGCGGCTGCAGCGTTCACTGCCAACATACCCCGATCGGTTAACATTGGTACCAGATGAGAAAATACCCCGTTTAATACAAAGGAGATGCAAATAAAAATCAAAAAAAGCAACCAAAATATATGGGATCGAAGTGCGTCAGTTAGTTCCACCCCTTCCTTTTCAATACTTATTTCAGGTGCTCGTTTTGCTTTAATTCCATCCGCTACCAAACCCATCATTGCTGGTGTTTCCTTAATGACAAAATAGATCAATGGCAGAGGCACGAGTATTACAATGGATGCTAATACATAGTATGCAGATTGCCAGCCATAATTGCTTATCATGTATTGGACTAATATCGGTACGTACGCGGACCCGAGTCCGATACCAGATATCACGATTCCAATAGCCAGACCCCGGCGTTTATCGAACCACGTTGCAATAATTCTGATATAGGTAACGGTTGTTGTGCCTATCGCAAAGATTCCAATCAGTAAGTACATTAAAGCTAACTGCCATATTTGTTGCACAAACACAGGTATCGTTGCCAGGCATAAAGCATAAAGAACCATCGAAATCAGTATGATTCTTTTTGCTCCCAATCGATCAATCATGTATCCGACAATTGGTAAAGTTAAGGCGGTTGAAGCTGTGAGCAGGGTAACGCATCCGCTAATTTGCGAGCGGGACCAGCCGAATTCGGCAGCATAAGTGTTCATGAAAATTCCGATTGTTGAAAAAATAAAAACAGCGGGCGCGGCGGAAATGGCAAGCATAAATACCAAGACTATCCAC
>JABHFC010000019.1 GCA_018676275.1 Gammaproteobacteria bacterium
AATCGGTCTTGGGGGATGCATGAGTCAGACTCCGGTTAAAACAAGCGCCAAAGAGCCAGAACATCTTTACGTCTATGCAGATGGCTCAATGGAATTTCGAAATCGTAAAATAGATGCGGAAGAAGTGGTGATTTACGATGACGGGCGAGGCGGGGAAAAGGCTGCTGTAAAAATCAATCTGGAACCTTTACACCCATCGTTTTACAGAGATTCAATAATCGTTATTAGAAAGCCTACTGATTCCTGATTCAGGTCAGTGTCTGATCACACTGCTAAACGCGCGTCGCTTTCACGGGATGCGCGTTTTCTTTCGTGTTCCAACAGTAATTTCTTTCGAATTCGAATATTTTTAGGAGTGATCTCTACCAGTTCATCATCATTAATAAACTCTAATGCACGTTCCAGGGAATGTTTCACTGGAGGTGTAAGCAAGATGTTCTCGTCTTTACCCGCAGCACGAATATTATTGAGCTGTTTTCCTTTAAGTGGATTAACAATTAAATCATTATCGCGAGAATGAATACCAACAATCATACCCTCGTAAACTTCTGTACCAGGATCAATCATCATTTGACCACGCTCTTGCAGGTTGAACAGGGCGAAAGCAAGTGACTTACCTTTGCCATTAGAAATTAATACACCGTTGGATCGCTGATTATCAATAGTGGCCTTTAATGGACCATAATGATCAAAAACATGGTACATCAGACCGGTGCCAGCAGTAGCCGTCAGGTATTCGGTACGAAAACCAATGATGCCACGGGCGGGAATTAAATAATCGAGTCTTACCCGACCTTTACCATCTGGCACCATGTCCTGCAAATCACCACCACGAGCGCCGAGCATTTCCATAGCTGTGCCCTGATAATCGTCTTGCATATCAACTGTAAGCTGTTCATAAGGTTCACACAGTTGCCCGTCGATATCTTTAACAATAACTTCCGGACGGGAAACACTAAATTCATAACCTTCCCGGCGCATGTTTTCAATTAAAATAGAAAGGTGTAACTCGCCGCGACCTGAGACCTTAAATTTATCCGGGTCGTCTGTTTCATCAACACGCAAGGCAACATTGTGTTTAAGTTCACGTGTCAATCGTTCGCTTAATTGACGGGATGTCACATATTTTCCTTCCAGACCATTAAAAGGTGAATCATTGACGAGGAAAGTCATGGTGACTGTTGGTTCGTCGACGGACAGTTCTGGAAGTGCTTCGATAGTATCCGGATGACATAAGGTGTCTGAGATATTCAGATCGTCAATACCGGAAATAGCAATAATGTCACCAGCGGAAGCCGAACTCATTTCAGTCCGCTCTATTCCCAACAAGCGATAAAGCTGCAATATCCGACCTTTCCGGGTTTTGCCGTCTTTACTGATAATTGATACAGGGGTATTGGAGTTTACTTTACCGCGTGCAATACGACCGATGCCAATGACACCTATATAACTGTTGTAATCCAATGCGCTAACCTGGAATTGAAGGGGCCCATCAACATCAACATCAGGGGCAGGTACTTCTGAGACGATAGTCTCGAATAAAGCTGTCATATCGTCGCCTTCACAGTCAGGGGTGGTACCGCTGTATCCCTGTTTGGCAGAAGCATATATAACAGAGAAATCCAGTTGTTCATCTGTTGCGCCCAAACGATCAAATAAGTCAAAAGTTCGATCCAGAACCCAGTCAGGACGTGCACCATCACGATCAATCTTGTTAATAACAACAATGGGTTTTAGATTATGGGCGAGCGCTTTTTGTGTTACAAAACGTGTTTGAGGCATAGGGCCTTCAACAGCATCGACCAGCAATAATACGGAATCTGCCATAGACAGGATTCTTTCTACTTCGCCACCAAAATCGGCATGTCCCGGCGTGTCAATTATATTAATCCGATAATCTTTCCACTGTAGAGCAGTATTTTTCGCAAGGATGGTTATTCCTCGCTCTTTTTCAATATCGTTAGAGTCCATCACCCGGTCTGTGACCGTGGCTCTGGCCTCAAAAGTTCCCGATTGTCTCAATAATTGATCGACGAGCGTGGTCTTGCCGTGGTCCACGTGAGCGATAATGGCGATGTTTCTAATTGCTTGAATCATAATGATACTGGGCTGGAAAAAGGCGCGCATTATACCCGATTAGATCCAGATAGCTCGAAGTAAAGCATCAATATGCGTCTTTTCTCACTATTTCCCGCATAAAACAGCCTTCAGGACTTGGCAAAAGGGGAAAAATTCGACTATGCTCATGTCTGATGCAGTTGAGGTATAGGTCGTAATCGGGTCTCTCCATTGTCTCTGCCGTCCAATTCCAAGCTGCGCTAAATAATCCAAATAGAAGGGGGGATTGTAATGAGTAGTGGTATTGTTAAGTGGTTTAATAATTCTAAAGGATTCGGTTTCATTGAACCTGAGGGTGGAGGTGATGATATCTTTGTTCATTATTCATCGATCAAGTCGGAAGGTTTTAAAACATTAAATGAAGGGCAGAGTGTTACCTATGAAGCAGAACAGGGCCCTAAGGGATTTCACGCAACAGAAGTTGAACTGAAAAGCTAAACCAGAAAGAAATAGAATCCAGACCCCGCTACGGCGGGGTTTTTTTTATTTACAAGGATGTAATGGTCGAAAAATGCTGGAAATTATGTTCCTGACAATTTCAACCGTTTACATCCGTGTAAACGTCCTGCATTTTCGACACTTCCGCCATACCCCACAAGGGGGTACCGAGGTCCTTGGCGGTCGTATGTTGCGGGCGCAGGAGGCGCAGGAGCGGCAATATCTATGGCTCTGATGCTAACTGACAAGTGCTCGGCTGGAAGCCGAGGAACTTTAAAAAGTGATTTCACTCTATCTGATCGCTGTTAATCTTGATCTATGAACGACTCTAGCCTGAAACGAACAATATAAAGGTCAAAAAGACCGGGAAACAAATATATATGGCCTTATGGGAGCAAATTTTACTTGGAATGGGTGGGCTGTTGATGCTTTTCTTCTTCTGGCCTGGTGCAAAAGCGGCATTGGAAAGGAGTAAAGAGGCAGAAAATCCAGATTGGCAGGGCGCTCTGATACCAATAGCTATAGTGGTTCTATTTGTCATCGTATTGATCATGCTGGCAAAGAATTAAGTCAATAAATCAGTGACTAAGGAGCAGGATCATTGTTTGATACTGGATTTCTGGTTTGGAAATTCCGCAGACGATGTTCAGATATTTGAACAAAAATCATCACTCTGGTGGCGAAAGGATGAGGAACTAGACAGGGAAATTGAATCAGCCTTTTCTGCGGCACTGAAGAGGCTTATCGCTGGACAGTTGACCTTCTGGAAACAGGACGCAGAAAGTTTACTGGCGATGATCATTCTTGCCGATCAATTTTCCCGGAATATTTATCGCAATAAAGCAAAAGCATTTGCCCAGGACGATTTGGCGCTGGCACTTAGCCTCGAAGGACTTGAATCCCGCATAGATTTAAAACTGGGGATTGCACAAAGAATTTTTTTCTATATGCCGCTGGAGCATTCAGAGTCTATGTCAATGCAGGATCGTTCTGTGGAAATGTTTGAGCAGTTGTGTGAATCCGCTCCAGAGAATGTAAGGCAAGAAATAATAGAAAATCTTGATTATGCAATTAAACATCGTGAAGTAATCGAGAAATTCGGACGTTTCCCGCATAGAAATGCAATATTAGGTCGAGAATCAAGGCCTGAAGAAATAGAATATCTGAAACAGCCGGGCTCCGGCTTTTAACAAATTCCACCCCTGGGCTTAGCTGATTGAAATAACAGGAAAATTATAATGACAAAAATGAAATTGAAATATATTGGCAATGCTGTATTGATGTTTGTTCTAACTCTTTCGTGCGTCTCCGCAATTGCGCAAGAAGCAGAAGAAGAACAGGCCATTACCGGCAGAGAACTGTTAGCGGATTGTGAACCCGGCGCTACCGAATCAATGCCGAATCATGCCTGTATGAAATACGTATTTGGCCTGGTGCAAACTGTTGTCATGTTGCAGCAGATGGACCCGAGCAAGAAACTATTTTGTATTGACCCCACTGCTGTCAGTCTTGAGGCAGTTACTAGTGGCGTTACCAGCTGGTTGAAAGCTGTGCCAGAAAGGTTGGATGAAGAAGCCTATGTACTTGTTAGTGAAGCATTGAATACATCATATCCATGCCCGACAGCTGAAGTAATCTGATGGAAGCAGTTGATAGAAAATCCAGTTACGACTTTAACAAGCTGCAAAAACGCCTGCGAAGGCAGGTCGGTCAGGCGATTGAAACCTTTAATATGATAAGTGAAGGTGACAGGGTAATGGTCTGTCTTTCCGGTGGTGCGGACTCTTACACGATGCTCGATATTCTTTTGAAACTGAGAAAAAATGCACCAATAGATTTTGAGCTGCACGCAGTGAATCTTGATCAAAAACAACCGGGTTTCCCTGAACACATATTGCCAGAATATCTGCAGGCATTGGGGGTGCCTTTTCATATTCTTGAACAGGATACCTACAGCGTCGTTACCCGGGTTATTCCTGAAGGAAAAACCATGTGCGGTTTATGTTCACGCATGCGTCGGGGGATACTTTATACCTTTGCCAAGGAACAGGGCTTTAGCAAAATCGCATTGGGACATCATCGTGACGATTTGATAGAAACCCTGTTTCTGAATATGTTTTTCGGCGGCAAACTAAAAGCGATGCCGGCGAAGCTTCTCAGTGACGATGGTGAAAATATCGTGATAAGACCACTGGCATACAGTGGTGAGGCGGATATCAAAACTTACGCCAGTCGTATGCAGTTTCCGATCATACCCTGTAACCTATGCGGATCTCAGGATCACTTGCAACGACAGGCGGTAAAAAATATGTTGAATGAATGGCATAGAAAGTACCCTG